>DATJQG010000429.1:0-3028 GCA_035506015.1 Candidatus Edwardsiibacteriota bacterium | reverse complement strand
GCTGCGTCGGGGAGATTTATTCATTTCCAGAGGACGATCAGTGGCAATCCACCGAATCAGCGTTCATCTGCGTGCAAAACCCGGAAAGCTACTTGCCGTTGGTCTTGTCGCCGATCTTGAAGCCGATGCCTTTCTCGTCCGGGCCGTAGGTCTTGATGGCGCCGAACTGGGCCTCGAACTTCTTGATGTTGTCCTCCAGCGCGCCCAGCAGCATCTTGGCGTGCTGGGGCGTGGTGACGATGCGCGAGTAGACCTTGGCCTTAGGCACGCCCGGCAGCATCCGGGCGAAGTCGATCACGAACTCGGACGGGGAATGGGAGATGAAGGCCAGGTTGGAGTAGATGCCCTCGGCCTCCTTCTCGGCGATCTCGATGTTGAGCTGCTGGGGCGGGACGGGCTGGTTCTCCATAACGATCCTTGTATTGTGAAGGTTGGATTGGCGTTAATCAGTCGTATTGTAGCAGAGGGTCCGCGGGCCTGTCAAGGCAAAAGAAAGTCGCCGGGAGCGGCGAGGTTTTACGTCAATTAACCTCTTGATTTGACTTGAAATAAGGCCCGAATAATGCTATATTTAAAACACTGTATGGCAGCCTCGGTTTTCGATGCAATCACGACCTTTCCCAATAGACAGACGAGGAGACGGCAATGGCTGATCAGGCGTTCGAAAAGACGTTCAAGCCGGGCGAGACCATCTTCAAGCAGGGCGACGCCGGCAACGAGATGTACCTGATCCGGGGCGGCAGCGTCAAGATCTCGCGGCTGGGCGGCGGGGTGGAGAAGACCCTGGCCGTGATCAAGGAGGGCGACTTCTTCGGCGAGATGGCCATCATCGACGGCAGCCCGCGCTCGGCCACGGCCACCGCGGTGGACGACGTCAAGCTGCTGATCGTGGACCGCGACGGCTTCAACGCCCAGCTCAAGTCCAACCCGATGATCGCCTACGTGCTGGAGACCATGGCCCGCCGCCTGCGCGACACCAACCGCCAGGTGGAGTTCCTGCTGATCCGCGACGAAATGCGGCGGGTGGTGGCCCTGCTGGTGTCGATGGCCAAGGAGCGCGGCGCCCAGACGCCCGAGGGCATCGTGGTCGATTTCCCCTACGATTACGCCACGCTGGCCAGCATGATCGGCATGGAGCCGGCCAAGACCGAGGAAGTGATGAAGAAGCTGCTGGGCCTGAAGCTGATCAAGGTCGAGAACAAGAAGATGATCATCACCAGCCTGGCGGAGATCGACGATTACCTGCGGTTCATGACCCTCAAGGAGAAGTTCTCGGGCAACTGAGCGCGCCGGTGAACTTGATACCGTCATCCTGAGAACCGCATCGCGCCTTGCTTTCGAAGGATCTAACGAGATTCTTCACTTGTGGGGCAGGGCGCAATATTCAGAATGACGATACGGCAAGAACAGAAAGAATACTCGTTTGCAGATATACCTCGACATGGTCCGCCACGTGCTGGAGCACGGCGCCCTGCGGGAGAACCGCACCGGCGTCCCGACCCTCGGCGTGTTCGGCTATTTCTACAAGGTCGACCTGGCGCGGGGCTACCCGCTGCTAACCACCAAGCGGATGAAGTTCGATTCGATGCTGCACGAGCTGTTCTGGTACCTGTCGGGCACGGAGCACATCCGGGATCTGAAAACGAAGACCAAGATCTGGAATTCGTGGGCTGATGAGCAGGGACGGCTGGAGACCGCGTACGGCCGCTTCTGGCGCAGGTTCCCGGTGCCCGCGGCCGGCCTGGACGGCGAGCAGTGGGGAGAGCGCTGGGTCACCGCCGATCCCGCCACCGGGCAAAAAACGTTCGACCAGATCCAGTATGTCATCGACATCCTGCGCGAGATCAAGGCCGATCCCGTCACCCCGAACCTGCGACGGATGGTAGTTAGCGCCTGGCACCCGGGCAACGCGGCCCAGAGCAAGCTGCCGCCCTGCCATTACACGTTCTGCTTCTCGGTGCTGGGCGGCAGGCTCAACTGCCATTTGACGCAGCGCTCGGGCGACATCGCGCTGGGCATCCCGTTCAACCTGGCGTGCTACTCGCTGCTGACCATGATGCTGGCCAAGGAGACCGGCTACCGGCCCGGCGAGTTCGCTCACACCATCGTCGACGCCCACATCTACCAGAACCACATCGCGGGGCTGAAAGAACAGCTGGAACGCGCGCCCCGCAAGCTGCCCACGGTCAGGATCGCGGACAAGCCGCTGTTCGAGCTCGGTTTCCCGGATATCGCGGTCGAGGGCTACGACCCGCACCCGCCGATCAAGTTCGAGGTCGCGGTCTGACCATGCCGCAGAAATCCATCATCGTGGCCATGACGCGCGGCCGGGTGATCGGGATCGGGGGCCGGCTGCCGTGGCACATCTCCGAGGACCTGCGGCTGTTCAAGATGCTGACGCTGGGCCACACCGTGGTGATGGGGCGGACGACGTTCGACTCGATCGGCAAGCCGCTGCCCAAGCGCAGCAACATCGTGCTGAGCTCCCGGGAATTGGCCGTGCCCGGCGTGATCCACTGCCGCGACTTCGCCGAGGCACTGCGCGAAGCGGATAAGATCGGTCACGATGTGTTCTTTATCGGCGGCGCGTCGGTTTATGCCCAGGCGCTGTCCGTCGCCGACGCCATGCACGTCTCCTGGGTCAAGCAGGACTACCAGGGCGACGCCTATTTCCCGGAATTCGATCCGGCCCAGTGGACCGCGGCCGAGGAGACCGACTATCCGGACTTCACGTACACCCGCTACCAAAAGAACCATTAACGATCCATTCGAAGGAGGTCCCCAAATGCAGCACATCGTCCGTTCCCTGATCGCGGCCTGCCTGGTCTTTTTGCTCGCGGGCCCGCTCACCGCCGCCAAACTGCCGCAGCCCGCGCGCTACGGTTTCGATGACAACGCACAGTGCGGCGCCGCCAAGGCCACAACTCCGCACCTCAGGGCGGTGATCTCGAAGGCGTTCACCCGGACCGTCATCGACACCGTGCTCAACATCAGGTCGATCCTGGGGACCAACTGCCGCAGCATCGAG
>DATJQG010000428.1:0-6833 GCA_035506015.1 Candidatus Edwardsiibacteriota bacterium | reverse complement strand
GTTTTCCTTGTCGACGATAATTTTCTTCGCGCACCCGAGCTGTTCGAACGTAATGTTTTCGAACTTGATCCCCAGTTCCTCGGCGATCACGGTCCCGTTCGTCAAAATCGCAATGTCCTCGAGCATCGCCTTGCGGCGGTCGCCGAATCCCGGCGCCTTCACGGCCGCGACCTTCAGCGTGCCCTTCAGCTTGTTGACCACCAGCGTGGCAGGGCCTCGCCCTCCAGGTCCTCGCAGATGATCAGCAGCGGCCGCCCCAGCTGGGCCACCTTCTCCAGCACCGGCAGCAGCTCCTTCATGGCCGAGATCTTCTTGTCGTGGATCAGGATGTAGGCGTCCTCGAGCACCGCCTCCATCCGCTCGGCGTTGGTCACGAAGTAGGGCGAGATGTAGCCGCGGTCGAACTGCATGCCCTCGACCGTCTCCAGCGTGGTCTCCATGCCCTTGGCCTCCTCCACCGTGATCACGCCGTCCTTGCCGACCTTCTCCATGGCGTCGGCGATCAGGTCGCCGATGGTGCGGTCGTTGTTGGCGGAGATGGTGGCGATGTTGGAGATCTCGGCCTTGCCCTTGGTGGGCTTGGAGATCTTCTTGATGTCGGCGATCACCGACTCGACCGCCAGGTCGATGCCGCGCTTCAGGTCCATCGGGTTGGCGCCGGCCGTCACGTTCTTGATGCCCTCGCGGCAGATGGCCTGGGCCAGCACCGTGGCGGTGGTGGTGCCGTCGCCGGCCACGTCCGACGTCTTGGAGGCGACCTCCTTCACCATCTGGGCGCCCATGTTCTCGTACGGGTCCTCCAGCTCGACCTCCTTGGCCACGGTCACGCCGTCCTTGGTCACCAGCGGCGAGCCGAATTTCTTCTCCAGCACGACGTTGCGGCCCTTGGGGCCCAGCGTCACCTTGACGGCGTTGGCCAGCTTGTCCACGCCCTTCTTCAGGGACTCGCGGGCTTTGACGTCGTATTCAATGATCTTGGCATTTGCCATGGTGGGAACTCCTTCGCTCTCTATCTGATTGAAATGATTTATTTCTCGTCGTGGATCACCGCCATGATGTCCTCGACGTGCATGATCAAATACTCGACGTCGTCGATCCGGACCTCGGTGCCCGAATACTTGCCGTACAGGATCTTGTCGCCCTTCTTGACCTCCTTGGGCTCGAGCGGCTTGACTATCACGCGGTCGCTGAGGGGCTTCATCTTGGAGATGGTTGACATAGGAACCTCCTAACTGTTTATGGTTTATCAAGTTAATTTGTCACGAACGGCACAACATATAATTATAATCAATTTTGACATAATTTTCAAGTCCTTTTATTGCCCTGCCCAATACCCGATGAAACACAGCGGCCCAGGGCGTACGCAAACGACAAGTCCCGTTCGCGTCGAACGGGACACGATTCACCGTTCACGATTCACATTTCACAACAACGACCGGTCCATCAGCGGCACCAGGCGCTGGCCGTCGCGGCGGAACAGCCCGGTGCGCTCGATGTCCAGGCCGGCGACGGCGCCGTGGTCCGATCCCAGCAGCGCCGCCAGGATGTCGTTGAACTTGGCCCCGCCCTCCACCAGCGCCACCTTGACCAGCAGCCCCTGCGGCGTGGCCGCCAGGTCGTAGAGCTGTTTGGCGATGTCGACCGTCACCCGCTGTTCCTTGCGCATCACCTCGACCGGCCACGTCCCGGCGGCGACCCGCTGGCGGTAGCGCTGCAGCGCCGCCTGCGTGGCCTCGCCGAACTCGCCCTGCGATGGGTCGAGCGCCACGCCGTACTCGGCCACCTGCGCCAGCTGGACGATGGAGCTGGCGTCCCGGAAGACGGGCCGGGCGTCCAGCACCCGCACGCCGGGCACCAGGTGCCGGTTGAGCAGCGCCGCGACGTCCTCGGCCGCCGGCCGCTCCAGCTGCAGGTCCAGGCACTCGGCCCGCGAGGTGTGGCCCAGCGCCAGCGGCGGCCCGAAGGCGATCTTCTGGTGCGGCGAAAAGCCCTGCGAGTAGGCCACCGGCAGGCCGCTGCGCCGGATGGCGCGCTGCCACAGCCGCATCATGTCCAGGTGCGAGATGAACCGGACCTCGGGTCCCTTGGTGTATTGCAGCCGGTACTTGGTCCTGGCGACCGGCACCGGCGCGGCCATCCGCTTCTTGCCCCGGCCGAAGCCTTCGGCGTTGTAGTGCTGCCCGGCTGAGGCATCCGCAGGCGGGGGAACGTCAGGCATCGGCGACAAGGGCGGCGAAGCCGCCGGCCGGCAGGCGTGTCCGCAGGCGTTGCAGCTGCCTGCGCGGCAATCGGGCGTGACCGCGGCGTGATAAGCCTGCTCGCGTTCCCGCAGCAGGAATTCCCTGCTGACGCCGTAGCGGATATGCTGCCACGGCAGGGCGCTCGCGAGGCCCCGTTCCTTCAAATATCCGGCGTGGTCGATCCCGCAGCGCTGGAACGCGGCGGTCCATTTCGGCCAGTCGAAATGCTCGCTCCACTGGTCGAAGCGGCAGCCGCCGCGCCAGGCGGCCTCGATGGCGTCGGCGATCCGGGCGTCGCCGCGGGCCAGCACGCCCTCCAGCGCCGACATCGCGGGCTCGTGCCATTTCAGCTGGACGCGGCCGCCCCGCACCTTGCGCCGCAGCAACTCGATCTTAGCCGAGGAGGTTTCCAGCGTGTCCTGGGCCTCCCACTGGAACGGCGTGTGGGCTTTGGGCACGAACGGCGAGATCGATGCCTTGATGTTGATGCCCAGCGCGGCGCCCTGGTGGCAGAGCTGCGCCAGCGCCTCCAGGTCGGCCTCGGTCTCGGTGGGCAGGCCGGTCATGAAGTACAGCTTGACCATGCTCCAGCCGTGGCGCCGCGCGGCGCGCAGCACCGCCAGCAGCTGGCCGTCGGAGACGCCCTTGTTGATCACGTCGCGCAGCCGCTGGCTGCCGGCCTCGGGGGCGAAGGTCAGCCCCGACTTGCTGATCCGCTGCAGCGCCGCGGCCATGGCGTCGTCGAAGCTGTCCAGCCGCAGCGAGGGCATCGACACCGACACCCGCTGCCCGGCGAAGCGGCCGTTGAGCGCGGTGACCAGCGGCAGGATCCCGGGATAGTCGCAGGACGACAGCGACAGCAGGCCGATCTCGTCCCAGCCCGAGGCCGCGATGCCCTCGGCGGCCAGCCGCATCACGTCGTCCGGCGGCCGCAGGCGCAGCGGGCGGTAGGCCATGCCGGCCTGGCAGAAGCGGCAGCCGCGGGTGCAGCCCCGCGCGATCTCCAGGGTCAGCCGGTCGTGCGTGGCCTCGACCAGCGGCACCAGCGGCGGCTGGGGCGCGTCCTGGTACCGCAACGCTGCGGTGATGCGGGCCGTGACGACATCCCGGGCCGGGTCGTGGACCGCCGGCACATAGACACCGGCGATCTTGGCCAACTCCCGCAGTTTCGAGTCTCGCGTCTCGGATTTCGTGTTTTTCAGCAGCTGGCAGATCTCGACGATGGCCTCTTCCCCGTCGCCGATCACGAAAGCGTCGATGAACGGGGCCATCGGCATGGGATTGGCGCAGCAGGCGCCGCCGGCGATGACGATCGGCTGGCGCTCCGTGCGGTCAGCGGCGCGCAGCGGCAGCCCGGCCAGGTCCAGCATGCTCAGGACGTTGGTGTAGCTCAGTTCGGTCTGCAGCGAGAAGCCGACGATGTCGAACTGGGCCAGCGGCCGCCGCGTCTCCCAGCCCCACAGCGGGATGCCGGCGCCGCGCAGCCGGCGCTCCAGGTCGACGTCGGGGCAATAGCTGCGGTCGGCCAGCGCGCCGGGCAGCCGGTTGACGATGCGGTAGAGGATGGCCACGCCCAGCCCGGACATCCCGATCTCGTACAGGTCGGGGAAGGCCAGCGCCACGCGCACCGCGGCGCCGTCCCAGTCCTTGCGCGCGGCGCCCAATTCGTGGTCGGCGTAGCGGCCCGGCCTGGCGACCGCGGCCAGCAGCTGTTCGAACGGATCGTTCATCAAGGGTGTGATTGTAGCATACGGTGCGGGCCTTTGCAATCGTTATCGCTCGTGCGCGCCTCCCTGCGCGGCGGTCGCGTCCCAGCGGAAATGCCGCCGGCGTGGGCCAGCGGCATTCTTGCGTATGGGTCCGGGGAAGGTCGTCGCGCCCTGACGGCGGCGGTCAGCTGAGGTTCTTCAGCACCTTCTTGGCCACTTCCTTCAGCGTCTCGAACACGCCGAAGCCCTGGTGGGCCACCGCCTCGAACTCGGGCACGTTCCACTTGTTGAGCTGGGCCCGCATCTCGTCCACCGTGGCGATGTTGGGCAGGTCGCGCTTGTTGTACTGGATCACGAACGGGATGGTCTCGATGTTCATGCCGTACTCGGTGAGGTTCTCCTGCAGGTTGGTCAGGGCCTCGACGTTGGCCTCCAGCCGCTCCACCTGCGAGTCGGCCACGAACACGATGCCGTCCACGCCCTTCAGGATCAGCTTGCGCGAGGCGTTGTAGAACACCTGGCCCGGCACGGTGTAGAGGTGGAACCGCGTCTTGAAGCCCTTGATGCTCCCCAGGTCCAGCGGCAGGAAGTCGAAGAACAGCGTGCGGTCCAGCTCGGTGGCCAGGGAGATCAGCTTGCCCTTGGCGTCGGGCGAGACCTTCTGGTAGATGAACTTGATGTTCGTGGTCTTGCCGCACAACCCGCAGCCGTAGTACACGATCTTGCAGTTGATCTCGCGGGAGGAATAGTTGATCAGCGACACGTCGGCGTCCTCCCCGTCACTTGAAGAGGTTGTCCAGTTCGGACTCGGCCTCGGAGGCGAAATCGGTGCCCAGGTTGCTGCCGCTGCCCGGCGCGCCGCCCGGCGCGCCGTCCAGCTTGGCGAAGATGGCGGTGAACATCTTGATCAGCTCCAGCACCACCTGCTTGACCCGCACCCGCACCAGGCCCAGCGTGGTGCGCTGGTCGAACACCACCGCCAGCATCACCCGGTCCTCGATCGAGGCGATGTAGATGTTCTGCTTCTCGCCCTGGTGGAACAGCGTGGAGAACTCCTTCTCGCCGACCAGCATCGCCAGCTGGCTGGTGGCGGCGAAGTCCGCCGCGCACAGCGAGGAGAACGAGGTGGTGTCGAGCTGGCTGATGTCGCCGGCCGTGGTGATCAACTGGCCGGCCTTGTCGATCAGCATCACCGACAGGCAGTTCGTGCTCTTGAGGATCTGGTTGAGCTTCTCGTTGATCGCCCAGAAGTCGTCCTCAAAGACGTTCAGATTTTCAACTGGCACGTGCGCACCCCTCTATTGAAATGGCGGATACTGACTGCGGAACGGCGGGCCGTCCGGCCTAGCCGTTGCACTTCTTGACCAGCTTCTCCCAGCGCTGGTCGACCTCTTCCTGGATCTGCTCGACGATGGCGCTGTGGGCCGGCTGCTTGAGGTGGCGGAACCGCTCCTGCTGGAACAGCCACTCGCTGACCGGCTTCTTGTCCTTGGGCGTGGCGTTGAGCTTGTAGGCGCCGTCCTCGACCTCGTACAGCGGCCAGAAGCAGGTCTCCACGGCCAGCCGGCCCAGCTCGGCGGTCAGCTCGGGCTTGTAGCCCCAGCCCAGGCGGCAGGGCTGCAGGATGTTGATGAACGCGGCGCCGCCCTTGTCCAGGGCCTTCTCGACCTTGCGGGTGTAGTCGGACCAGTTGCCCACCACGCACTGCGCCACGTAGGGGATGTTGTGGGCCGCCATGATCTCGGTCAGGTCCTTGCGGAACTGGGTCTTGCCCGGGATCACCTTGCCGGCCGGGCTGGTGGTGGTGTTGCTGCCCTTGGGCGTGGCCGACGAGCGCTGGATGCCGGTGTTCATGTAGGCCTGGTTGTTGTAGCAGATGTACAGCAGGTCGTGGCCGCGCTCCATGGCGCCGGACAGCGACTGGATGCCGATGTCGTAGGTGCCGCCGTCGCCGCCGAAGGTGATGAATTTGATGTCTTCCTTCAGCTTCCCTTGTTTCTTGAGCGACTTGTAGGCCGCCTCGACGCCGGACATGGTGGCCGCCGCGTTCTCGAATGCGCTGTGGATGAACGGCACGTTCCAGGCCGTGTAGGGGAAGATCGTGGAGACGACCTCCAGGCAGCCGGTGGCGCAGCCCGCCACGACCTTGTATTTTCCCGCCGCCAGCAGCGCCTGGCGCGCCGCGATGGTGGCCCCGCAGCCGGCGCAGGCGCGGTGCCCGCCGGTGAACTTGTCGCCCCGTTGCGCGAGTTCCTTCAGATTAGCCATCGTATATTCTCGATCCTTTATTCTTTTTCGTCCTGAATGCTGGGTAGTGGATACTGTATGCAGTATTCAGCATTCGGTTTTCGATATACCTTTTCGGTGATCAGTCGCGCACGCCCAGGTACTGCACGCCGTCCGGCTTGGCCTTCCCTGACTTGAGGTCGGCGAACACCTGCCCGATCATTTCCATGTCGATCTCTCGGCCGCCCAGGCCGTAGACGTAGTCGCACAGCGCCGGGGCGTTGGGCTTCTGGTACAGGGCGGCGCGCACCTCGGTGAACACCGGGCCGCCGAAGCCGCCCAGCACGTCGGAGCGGTCCAGCACCGCCACCGCCTTCTTGCCCAGCAGCGTTTGGGCGATCTCCTCGTTGGGGAACGGCCGGAACACCCGGACCTTCAGCAGGCCGACCTTCTGGCCCGCCGCCCGCAGCTGGTCGATCACCACCTTGGTCGTGCCGCAGGTCGAACCCAGCGCCACGATGGCGTAGTCCGCGTCGTCGAGTTTATAGGGTTCGATGAAATCGTACGCCGTGCCGTACTTCTGGCCGAACTCCTTGCCCACCGCCTTGATCACCGGCACGGCCGCGGCCTGCGCGTCCACCAGGGCCCGGCGGTGCTC
>DATJQG010000427.1:0-2314 GCA_035506015.1 Candidatus Edwardsiibacteriota bacterium | reverse complement strand
AGCGCCGCCGGGCGAAGGCCACCATGGCCTCCGCCAGCCTGGCCACGGCCGGTTTGACCAGCTCCGGCCGGCCGCCGAACCCGACGCGCACCCGGGACGGGTCGCCGAAGAACTTCCCGGGCACGACGTACGTGCCGAACGCCCGTTCCGCCGTCTCCACGAACGCGTCGGCGCTCCGGTCGCGCGCGATCCGCGGGAACCAGATGCAGCCCTGCTCCGGCACGTTGCCCTCCACCAGGCCCTCGAGGATCAGCGGCTCGACCGCCGCGCACAGCTCTCTCCTGTTGCTTGCCACGATCCCCTGCGAGCGCCGCAGGTACTCGTCCAGCCGGCCGAACACCACGGCCGACAGCGATTCCAGGTAGCGCGAGCCGTTGCCCTCGGCCATCACGAACAGCGGCCACAGCCGGCCGATGGTCTTGCTGTCGGCCAGGATCCAGCCGCATTCCAGGTGGCTCAGCCCGTACACCTTGGACAGGCTGCCGGTCGAAATGAACATCGGGTCAGACTTGCAGGCGGGTGCGTCGGGGACGAAGTCCCGGAACACCTCGTCCACCAGGATGCGGGCGCGCTTGTTCTTCCTGCGCACAGCCGCGGCGATCCCCCGCAGCTCCTCGCGGTTCAGCCCAGCGCCGCTGGGATTGTGGAGGTTGGTCAGCGCCACCAGGGCGGTGCGGGGGCCGACCAGGCGGGCCAGCTCTTCGGGATCGACGCCGTAGCCCGGCGGCCGGCGCTTCAACCATTTGATCCGCGCGCCGAGGAAGTCGGCGGTTTGCCACATCAGCTGGTAGGCCGGCGTTTCGCACACCACCTCGTCACCCGCCTTGACCTGGGCCAGGGTCGCCAGGTAGGTGGCGTTGGTGCAGCCGTTGGTCAGCAGGATGTTGCGGGGCTTGACGCCGTAGCGCGCCGCGATCCGCTCGATCAGCACGGGATGGCCCCAGTCGTTGTTGTGCGACTGCAGCGCCCGCAGCTCGTCCCCGTGCGCCCGGATATCCTGCTCCAGCTCGTCCAGCGGCTCATAGACGTTGCTGGACATCAGCAGGTGGGCATCCTTGCTGTGCTGCAGCCTGACGTCCAGGTCCTTGAACCAGGTCAGGTAATCATTCACTTTTTTCATCGATGCAAATCGCCTGTGCCGAAACGATAATTCCAGACCATGGGTTCCCGACTCCTCGGGAATGACACAGCGCCAAGGAGATCCTCGTGTCCCTGTGGTTACGCGGACCCTGTCTTTTCCCCGCACTCCGGGCAGAACTTGGCGTTGGCCTCCAGCTTGGCACCGCACTTGGCGCACTTCAGGTCGGTCCTGATCGGCGCGCCGCAGGCCGGGCAGAACTTGCTGGGCTTTTCCAGGGGCGCCTCGCACTTGGGGCAGGTGGCGCGGATGCCGGCGCGCCAGTTCTCATCGCCCAGCTGCTTGTCCTCCTCTGCCATCTTGGCGTGGGCCCACACCTCCTCGACCGACTTGCTGGCCTGGGCCGCGGCCATCTCCACGCCCAGGTCGGGCGCGCACTGCTTGCACAGGCCCTTCTTGTTGTTCCAGCAGGCCTTGCGGCAGACCCAGGTGCTGCAGCGCGGGCACTGGATGAAGTCGGGCTCCATCTCGGTGATGGCCTCGCGGAACGCGCCGTCGTGGGCCCGCTCCCAGGCCGCGGACTTGACCTGGCTGCCCACGCTGGAGGCACGCCCCATCACGCCGCCGAACAGGCTGCCGGCGATGTTCAGCAAGTTGGACGCCTGGCCCAGCATGAATTCCTTGAAGGTGCTGCGGTAGCCGGTGCCGCAGCGCTCGCAGACGAACTCGAACTGGAACCCGTTGTCGGTCGACAGGTCGTTGTTGTTCTTGGTGAACTGGATCTTGTCGTTCATATACTACTCCTTTGCTACGTCACTCTGCGCCCGACATCATGCCTGGCTACCGAAGGATCCGGCTCGCGTTGATTCCTCGACGGACAGGCGCGGCGCACTGCTCAGGATGACGTTGAATCGTTGTTATCGCAGCGCCCGCTCGATGCGGTCGCAGGCCTCGCTCAGGTTCTCGATTGTGTTGGCGTAGGAGAACCGCACGTAGCCCTCGCCCTGGGCCCCGAAGTTGGCCCCGGCCAGGGCGCAGATGCCGCAGTCGTTGAGCAGGAAGTCCGTGAACTTGCGCGAGTCCATGCCGACTTTTTTGATATTCACGAAAACATAGAAGGCGCCGGCCGGCTTGCGGCACGACAGCTGGGGAATCTTATTGATCCGTTCCACGATGAAGTCGCGGCGCCGCTTGAACTCCGCCATCATCGCCGCAACGTCGTCCTGGGGTCCCTGC
>DATJQG010000426.1:0-8558 GCA_035506015.1 Candidatus Edwardsiibacteriota bacterium | reverse complement strand
TGGACCGGCTGTACCCGAACCCGTTCGCGGAGCAGGCGGTGATCAGCTACCAGGTGCCGGCGGCTGGGCGGGTGAGCCTGAAGGTGTACAACATCGCGGGGCAGCTGGTGGCGACGCTGGCGGACGGGGAGCAGCAGCCGGGGTACTACGCGGCGCGGTGGAACGGGAAGACGCAGGGGCAGTACAGCGCGGCCAGCGGGGTGTACCTGGTGCGGCTGAGCTACGGGGACCAGACGCGGACGGAGAAGCTGGTGAAGGTGCGGTAACGGCGGCCCCCGGACCGTGAACAAAGAACGATGAACGGGTCGTTGGTGATCGCTAATTGTAAAATGTCAATAGTAGGATTGGGGGAGTCATGATGCACCATAGAACGCAGGACCTGATCGCGGCGGCGCTGGCAATGCTGGTGCTGCTGGCGGCCGCGGCGCCGTGCCAGGGCCAGTTCAAGCCGACGGAGGCGCGGCTGAGCTTCGTGAAGGGGAAGGTGGAGATCCAGCGGGTGGGTGGGGCGCTGTGGACGGCGGGGTCGCTGAAGATGCGGGTGTACCCCGGGGACAAGGTGTCGTCGGACACGTCGGCGGAGGCGGAGATCACGCTGGACGACGGGAGCGTGATCAAGCTGAAGGACAAGAGCCTGCTGGTGATCGAGAAGATGGAGAAGCAGAAGAAGCCGTTGACGACGATCACGGCGCTGCGGGCGGTGAACGGGAAGGTGCTGGGGTGCATCAAGAAGCTGGCGACGAAGGAGAGCAAGTTCTCGGTGACGACGCCGACGGCGGTGGCGGGGGTGCGGGGGACGGTGTTCGGGGTGTTCGTGGCCGGGGACTCGACGGAGCTGGACGTGCTGAAGGGGGAGGTGGCGCTGGCCGGGGAGCAGGGCGGCGAGGTGATGGTGGGGGAGAAGATGATGTCGACGGCGGTGAAGGGGGGGGCGGCGCGGGCGCCGGTGGCGTTGACGGCGGCGCGGATCGGGATGATCATGCTGTGGGGCGGTGCGGCGATCAAGGTGGGGAGTTTGAGCGCGGCGGCGGCGTCGACGGCGTGGTACGCGACGACGCCGGCGCTGATCGCGGCGTCGGCGACGGCGGTGGCGGGGACGGTGGCGGCGATCGCGATCGCCGGCAAGAAGGACAACACGACGCCGGCGGCCACCCCGGCGCCCCGCATCCCCAACCCGCCCACCTTCCCGGGCTCCCAGAAATGACGGCCGCCCCGCTCCGGGGGATACCTGAAATTAATTATTGGGGTCGCTTGACACTTTCCCATGATATCTGATACGATGAATCGGTCGTTCAGGAAACCGACATAGCCGCTAATACTTTCCCCATCACCGAAGTACGATGGATCGCCTATGACAATCGACGTCGGCGACTAGGGTCTCGAACATAGCCACGGGCCGGGACGCTTTCCACAAGCGCCCGGCCGGTGGCTTTATTCTTCTGTCGGGAATCACGAGCAATCTCTCACCAATGATCATACCGAGGAGCAGGACCATGCGAAGGATCGTCGGACTGGCGCTGATCATCATGACCGCGGCCACGGTGGCCAGCGGGGCCACCTACTACTGGACGGGGAACGGCGGGGCCTGGACGTCGCCGATCAGCTGGAGCCCCGAGCGGTTCACCCCGGCGGCCGGCGACACGCTGCTGTTCACCGCGGACAGCGCGATGTACCCCATCGCCAGCGGGGTCCCGAAAGAAACCGTGGCGCGGATCGAGGTCGCGGCGCTGACCATCACCTTCGATCCCGGGGTCACCAACGACACCCTGACGATCACCGGCCAACTGGTGGTCAACGCCGGCGCCGGCCTGACGTTCGGCGCCGCCACCAACTACCCGCTGACGCTGGCCCTGCCCTCCGGCGCCACGGCCTCGGTCTCCGGCGCGCTGACCACGGCCACGTCGTTCGCGCACCGGCTGGACGCCCAGGACAAGTTCGCCATCACCTTCCACGGCGGATCGGTGGTCACCCAGAACTCCACCGGCAACCTGTTCGGCAGCACCGGCACCGACAGCGTGGCGGTGTTCGAGGCCGGCTCGCTCTTCATCTTCCTCCAGGGCGCAAACCCCTTCGGCCTCGCGGCCGGCGACTCCAAGGTCTGGTGGCAGCCCGGCAGCGTCTATTCGCACCGCTCGGCGACCCTGCCCGCGGCGTCCGGCCGGACCTATGCCGATTTCGAGCTGAACTGGAGCGCCCTGGTCAGCCCGACCGGGACGAATCCGATGACCGTCGACAACCTGGTGGTCACGCTCGGCCATCTCAACTTCCTTTGCCCGGTCACCATCTGCGGGGACGTCGTCGCCGCCGACAGCCTGTCGTTCGCCCCGACGGCGGCCCGCACCGTGACCTTCGCCGGCAGCGCCCAGCAGTCGTTTTCGGGCGGCGGCTCCTGCTCATTCGGCGATTCGGCCACGCTGGTGATCAACAACCCAGCGGGGCTGTCGCTGCAGCGGGACCTGACGCTGGGCGGAGGATTGACCCTGACCAGCGGGCAGCTCGTCACCAACGGCTACCGGCTGGCGCTGACCTCGGGACGGCCCATCCAGCGGGGCGGCGGCTACGTCAACGGGGCCCGGTCGCTGGCCATCCCCAGCGGCGCCTCCAGTACCACCTTCCCGCTGGGCACCGCCAGCGGCTACTCGCCGCTGGTGCTGTCGTTCGCCGGCGTCACCGTGCCGGGCGCCGTGACCGTCAACGCGCTCCAGGGCATCCATCCGACGGCCCACGTCCCGGACAACTGCCTGCAGCGCTACTGGCAGGTCAGCGCCGACACCGCCCTGGCCTTCGGTAGCTGCGACGCGACGCTGGCCTACCTGCCGGCCGACTTCAACGTCGGCTTCACCGAGGCCGCGGACGAGCCGACCATGGTGGTGGGCCGCTACCGCTACGGCTGGTCCTTTCCGGCCGTCAGCGGCCGCGCCATGGGCGGCGCTGCCGACGGTGGCACCATCACCGTCACCGGCCTGACCACGCTCTCCGACCTGACGCTGGCCAAGGACCAGCCCTCGCTGAGCTTCGCCCGGCTGTGGCAAACGGCGCGCAGCGGCCCGTGGCGGGCCGACAGCACCTGGTACTACTCGGACGACGGCGGCGGCTCCTGGTGGCCCAACGTCGGATCGTACCCCACCGCGGCCGACAGCGATATCGCTATCACCAACGGCTACACCGTGACGGTCGGCGCCGGCGACAGCGTCACCGTCGACCAGCTCCAGGTCAGCGGCGAGCTGTTTGTCAACGGCGGGCGGCTCACGATCAACGACGGGCCGGGCACCGACCTCGACGTATACAATGGGGGCCTGCTGCGCGATTCGACCGGCACCATCGACGGTGGCGGCAGCATCGCCATCGAGAATGCCAGTACCTACGAGCACTCGGGCGACGGCGGCGTCATCCCCCAGGCCAGCTGGGACCCGTATTCCTACCTGCTGATCGACGGGCTCGTCTCCCAGCCCCTGACCGGCGGGCTGGGGCAGGCTTTCCCCCAGGTCGAATGGTACTGCTCCAACCAGGCCGTGGACATGACCCTGGCCACCGACCCGGCCTTCACCTGCCGGTCGCTGGACATCGAAGGCACCGGCGACACCACGCGGCTGATCCTGACCAGCGCCGCCAAGCCCCGGTTGGACATCCCCGGCTACCTCTACTTGGGCGGCGGCACCGCGGTGCTGGGCAGCGGCGGGATCCGCACCGTCTCGGTCGGGGATTACTTCGAGGTCGTTTACCCCGGGGCCTGGTTGCAGCTGCGCGACAGCCTCAACCCCGGGATCGACACCCTCTACCTGGCCGGTGGCTTCTGGCACTACAACAATGACAAGAACGCTGGCCGCCCGCATGTTCCCAAGGCCAGCCCCCAGGCCGCCCGCCGGGCCGCGGCACTGGCCGGCCGCGGTGGTCCTGGCCGGAACCGCCCCCTGGAGATCAGCGGCGGCGGCCCCGACTCCACCTGGATCGCGTTCGTCGGCGGCAACGTCCAGAACTATTTCGACAATGTCTTGTGGTTCGATGGCTACGTCAGCATCCTGGTCGATTCCGGCGCGACCATCGACGCCGGCTATTCCTCCATCGGCCAGGGCAGCGCCGGCGATTTCGTGCTGCGGCCCCGCGCCACGCTCCGGACCGCGGACGGCAACGGCCTCTACCCCAGCGGGCAGGACAGCGGCGCGGTGCGGTGCACCGGCCTCCGCAGCTTCAGCCCCGGGGCGCGCTACGCGTTCGATTACAGCGGTTCGCCCTCGTACACCGGGCCGGGCCTGCCGGACACGGTGGCCGCGCTGATCGCCAGCAACTACTACGGCGTCTTCCTGTCCAAGGGTGTGGCGGTCACCGATACCCTGTACCTCGACAACGGCGACTTCACCATCGGTCCCAACCGGCTGGAGCTCGACGGGGCCGTGGAGTTCAGCGCCTACAGCACGAACCTCAACGGCGGCCCCGCCAGCGACATCAAGATCGGCGGCAGCGGCGGCAGCATCGTGCTGCCGACCGTCGACGCCCACGACCTGATCGTGGACCGCCCGGGCGGCGTGCTCGGTTTCAATGCGCCGGGCGGCAAGGGCCGCAGCGGCAAAGGCGGCCAGACGGTCGACATCTACGACACGCTGCTGCTGGCCGGCGGCACCATCGAGAGCGTCGGCGGCGAAGCCCAAATCTACTACGAACCCGGGTCGGCGCTGGTCTACCGCGGCAGCGCCCCGCTGCAGACTGGCCTCGAGGCGGCCGGCGCGGTGCCGGTGGTGGTGGTCGACAACCCGACGCGGGTCACGATGCGCAGCAGCCTGGAGGTCGATTCGCTGCTGGACCTGCGGCGGGGCGTGCTCTACACCGATGTCAATTCCCTCACCCTGCCGCAGCCCGCGGTGGTCACCAGGGGCAGCGGCTGGGTGGCCGGCACCATGGCCAAGTACTTCTCGATGCCGAAGGAAGGCCATCCCAAGGGTTTCACGGATCGCTGGTACGAGGTGGGCGACACCCTGACCTACCTGCCCGTCTACGTCAACTTCCACAACATGAACAGCGGCTGGGCGGCGCTCACCACCCATGATGCCGTCTATCCCAGCGCCGTGGCGCCGGACAGCTGCCTGCGCCGCTACTGGACGCTGGAGAGCACGTTCGACTTCGACACCTGCGCCTTCCGCCTGAGCTACGACCACCGCGACTTCGGGCCGGCCTTCAGCGAGGCCGCCCACGAGTCCTCGATGGTGGCGGCCCGCTACCTGGGCGCGGGGATGTGGACGGCCGCCGCCCGGGATTCCGCCGACACCGCCGCGAACGTCGCCTACGTCAGCGCGGCCGGCCGCTACATCGGCGGCATGGGCAAGGCGACCCTGACCTTCGCCCGGTCGGTCAACTGCCTGAGCAACCAGTCCGCGATCAGCTGGCAGACGGTCGGCGACGTCAACGCCGACTGGACCGACCCCGACATCTGGCTGTTCAACGACGGCACCGGCTGGCAGATGGCCGACTCCGGGTTCTACCCCGACTACACCAGCGATTCGATCCTGGTCAACGCCAACCTCACCGTCAGCCACGACCTGACGCTGGACCAGGTGCGGGTGATCAACAGCATCAACCATACCGCGGGCCAGCTGACCATCAACGACCGGCCGGGCGGGGACGACCTGGTGTTCGACGAGGGCGGGCAGCTTTACCGCCACGCCGGCGGCACCTTCATCCAGAACGGCACCATCGTCTTCGGGCCGTACTGCGCCTACTACCACCACATCGACGGCGGCGACATCCCCCAGGCCACCTGGGACAGCACCTCGACCGTCACGATCGACAGCGTCGTCGCGGCCACGGCCTTCGCCAGCGGCAGCGGCCAGCACTTCGGCGACGTCGTCTTCAACGACGCCCTGCTGGCCGGTAACTTCACCCTGGCCAGCGAGCCCGGGTTCTCGGCCCACAACCTCGACGTCTATGCCACCGGCGCCGCCGGCACGCTGACCCTGAGCGGGCCGGCCTGCCCCCAGATCGCCATTCCGGGCTTCTACAACGAGATCGACTCCTGCCGCGTCCGCATCGGACAGGCCGGGCACCACCGCTTCGACGTCGGCAGAGCCTTCGAGAACACCGGGAGTTTCTCCGTCAACGACCCGGCCTGGCCGGGCTGCGACACGCTGACCATCGGCGGCGACTACGACAACTACCGCGACCTCTACGGCGGCGGGCCCGATTCGGCGCTGGTGCTGTTCGGGCCGGGCACGCATTTCGCCGTCACCCAGAACACGGAGCAGGTGTTCGGCCACGTCAACTACGAGGTCGCCGCAGGCGCCGCGCTGGCCATCTTCCAGGACCACCGGCTGGGCGTCGGCGACCAGGGGCGCTTCACCCTGAGCGCGGGCGCCGCGCTGACCGTCAACGACCCCGACGGCATCGCGCCCAGCGGCGTCGACTCCGGCGCCGTCCGGGTGGGAGGGACGCGCAGCTTCAGCCCGCAGGCCGACTACACCTTCCAGGCCTGGGGCACCACCCCGATGGACATGAGCACCGGCCGGGGGCTGCCGGACAGCGTGCGCCAGCTGACTTTCGACCTGACCATGGTGGCGTCGGGCCATCTGGCCAAGGACGTGATCGTCAAGGACACCCTCGACATCAACAACGCAGCGGTCAACCTGGACGGACATACCCTGACCATCGACGGTGCGATGGCCGGCTTCGGCGGCGCTGCGCTGACCGGCACCCCGGCCTCCGGGCTGGTGATCCGCGGCACCGGGCCCCGGGCGCAGATCCCCAGCGACGGCATCGACGAGCTGTCGCTGGGTACCTTCACCCTTGACCGTCCTTCGGGAGCGCAGACCACCAGCGACACGCGGGTCGCCGGCACCGTCAACCTGACCAGCGGCGTGCTGACCCTCGGCGCGGGCTCGCCGGTCGGCCCGGCGACGCGGGGCCATAAGGGGCCGACCGCGTCGCTGATCGTCGACAGCGCCGCCGTGGTCAACCGCGGCAGCGGCTGGGTCAACGGCCCGATGGCGCGGTTCATCGCCACCCCGTTCGCGAGCTATGCCTACGACCTGGGCGACTCGGCGTCCTATGCGCCGCTGACGCTGTCCTTCGGCGACGTCTTCACGCCGGGCTACCTGACGGCCAGCGAGGGGCTGGGCGTGGCCGCCCACGTCGACTCCACCGACGACGTGCTGCGCCGCTACTGGGCCACCGGCGCAGTGACTGCGGGCTTCGACAGCTGCGCAGCGACATTCAGCTACTGCCACGGTGATTTCAATCCCCCGTCCTTCAACGAGTCCCCCGACGAGAACACGATGGTGGTGGGGCGCTATGACAACGCCAGCAGCCAGTGGGGTTTCCCGTCCGTCGCCCTGCGGACGCCGGGTGGGGCCGCCGACGGCGGCAGCATCAAGGTGTCCGGGTTGTACGCCTTCCAGGTCCAGGACGCGGCGTTCACCACCGGCCACGACCAGATGACGTTCGGCAACGCCCAGAGCGACACCATCTGGCGCACCCGCGGCATGGCGGTGGCCCACCTCTGGCGCAGCGACTCAGCCTGGGAATGGACCACGGCCGGCTCCAGCTACTACCCGGCCAGCGCCGGCCGGTATCCCGACTACCACTACGGCAGCATCACGGTGCAGTCGGGCGACACGGTGATCGTCGACAGCAGCATCACGCTCGACCAGGTGGCCGTCGACGGCGTGCTGCTGCAGGCCGGCGGCACCATCACCGTCAACAACGGGTCGGGCGACGACCTGCTGATCAATAACCGCATGCTGCGGCTGGGCGGCACCACCGCCGGCGGCGGCGTGATCCACTTCGGCCCGGCAGCGGAGTACGACCACCTGCAGAACGGGGGCCAGCTGCCCGTGGCGCGCTGGGACAGCTCCGCCCAGGTCGTGGTCAGCGGCATCACCACCGCCCGCAGCTTCGCCGCCGGCATCAACCAGCCGTTCCCGATGCTCCGGTGGGACTGCCTTGCGCAGCTCGACACCTTCGTGCTGGCCACCGACACCGCCTTCACGGCCGGCGGCCTCGAGGTCCAGAACACCGGCGCCGGCGTGCTGCAGCTGGCCGGCCCGGCCAGCCCGCGGGTGGCGGTGCGCGGCGACCTGACGGTGGCCCGCGGCAAGCTGCTGCTGGGCAGCGGCGTCCCCAGCACGGTCAGCGTGACCGGCAACCTGTCCGTGCAGCATCCCGCCTGGCTCTACCTCAACGACCTCGCCCACCCGGCGATCGACACCCTCAAGCTGGCGGGCAACTACTCGCACTCCCAGAGCGGCATCCGCGGCGGCGGTGCGGACTCGACCGCGATCGTCTTCAACGGCCAGGCCTACCATGAGCGGGACGGCGGCAAGATCTTCATGCCGCAGGCCTACAACGCCCAGATGGAGTCGCTGCCCGGCCACGTCGACTACCTCGTGGCGCCGGGCGCCGCGCTGGACGTGCAGTCGTACTCGCCGGTGGGCCGGGGCAGCCTGGGCCACTTCGTGCTGAGCGACAGCGCCACGCTGATCGTCAACGACACCGCGGGCATCCGCGCCAACGCCGCCAAGGGCGCGGTCCAGGTGGCCGGTGCGCGTTCCTATAGCAAGCGGGCCGCCTATTTC
>DATJQG010000425.1:0-3358 GCA_035506015.1 Candidatus Edwardsiibacteriota bacterium | reverse complement strand
CCGGGCTGCGCCAACCGCCCAGCGGGTACTGCTGGCTGTCATCGGAATAATAGTAGGGCTGGTCGCCGGGATAGTACCAGACATCGCCCGAGTGGTTGGCCACCGCGTCCAGGAAGACGCGGATGCCGCGGCCATGCGCTTTTTCAACCAGGTCGATCAGGTCCTGCTTGGTGCCGAACCGCGGGTCGATGGCCAGGTAGTTGCGGATGGCGTAGCCATGGTAGCTGGACGAATTCTTGTCCGGTGCGCCGTCGTTCTCGAAAATCGGCGACAGCCAGATGGCCGTGCAGCCCAGGCCCTGGATGTAGTCCAGCCGCGACGCGATCCCCTTGAGCGTGCCGCCGCAGAAGCGCCGCAGGCGCTCCGGCGCGTACGCCGGCGGCCGCGGCCCTGCGGCGGCCCGGGCCTTGCCGTCGTGGAAGCGGTCGACCATCAGGAAGTAGATGAATTCCTCGCGCCACTCCCGGTCGCTGCTCCAGTAGGTCTTGCCCGGGAGGGGCGACAGATCGATATCCTTGATGCTTTTAGGGTGGATCATCCTCTGCCCGTCATTGCGAGTTCGGCCTCTCGCCTCTGCACTCGAAGCAATCCATGCACTTTCAGGAGGCTTTGTTCAGAATCACGTCAAGGACCCTGATAGATCTTTCCATTCCCTGTTCACACTCAGGATCAGGTTTATCTTCCTCTGTCGCGAACCCGCCTTGAGCTGTTTCTCCCGCGCGATGGCACGAAATGGGGTGTCGAAAGCCTCGACGTATACCAGGCGTTTGACATCGTATTATTGGGTGAATCCCGGGTTCACTCCCTGCCGGTGTTCTGCCATCCGCCGCCGCAGGTCATTCGTCATGCCGACATAAAGCGTACCGTACGGTTTGCTGGCAAGGATGTAGACATAGTATGTACGGGCGACAGGCATTGGATCGCTGCGATTGCTGTGGCATGGGGCAATGCTCGCGATGACGGGTGACCGGGACTCAGTCGGCTACTTCCTCGCGCGGCGCGTCGGCCCACAGGCCCTCGAGGTTGTAGTAGTCGCGCACCCGCGGCTGCATCACGTGCACCACCACGTCGACGTAGTCCAGCAGCAGCCAGGTGCAGGAGCCCTCGCCCTCGCTGTGCAGCGGCTTGATGCCCTTGGCGCGCAGACCGTCGTCGATGGCCCGGCCGATGGCCCGCACCTGGATGTCGGTGGCGCCGGAGCAGACCACGAAGAAGTCGGTGACGGACGACACCTCGCGCACGTCCATGATCACCACGTCGAACGCCTTCTTGGTCAGCGCCAGCTGGGCGATCTCGCGGGCCAGCGAGCGCGACTGCTCGATGGTCAGCTTCTTCTGGCGCGGCGCCGGCTTCGCCGCTGGCTTGGACGCCGGCCTGGGCTGTTTGGCGATCCGCTTGGCCGTGACGGCCGCGGGCTTCGACTGGGCCCTAGAACGCGAGGCCGAGGAAGCCTTTTTTCTTGTCTTTGAGATAATCTTGGCCAATGATGACTGTGACCTCCAATAATGAAGTTGGTTCTAATTGCGGGATGACGTTGCGGCATTGCAGGACCTCGGCCACCAGCGCGGCGTTGGCGGCCCCGTTGTCGGCGCGGTCCACCACCACGGTCTCGGGGAAGCTGTCGTTCTCGGCGTTGGCGATGGTGACCACGTCGAAGCCTGCCTGGCGCAGCCGGTCGGTCACCTGCTGGGCTACGCCCTCCTTGGCCGTGCCGTTGAGCACCTCCACCCGCACCTGGCGGATGCGCTGCCGCTTGGCGATGGCGCTGTTCTCCCGCCAGCGCAGCCACAGCGATCCGCCGATCAGCGCGCAGACCGCGACCAGCAGCAGCACCGCCGGCATCAGCCACTTGCCGGACGGGGAGGTGTTCTTGAATTTTTCAGCCATCGTTTTCCGGCGGGCTCATCGCCCCATGATGTACCGCTCGCACCCGGCCAGCTCCTCGGGCGTGTTGATGCCCAGCACTTCCCTGCTGTCGGCCACCACCACCGCCGCCACCGGCAGCCGCTGCGCCGTGAAGATGGCGATCACATCGGTAAGGTAGTACTCGCCCTGCTTGTTGTTGGGCGTCAGCTGTTGCAGCGCCCGCTGCAGCGCCGCGTTGTCGAAGCAGTAGATGGCGGGGTTGATCTCCTTGATCGCCTTTTCCGCGGGCGTGGCGTCCTTGTGCTCGACGATCTTGACCACCCGGCCCTGGGCGTCCCGCGCCACGCGGCCGTAGGCGCCGGGGTCGTCGATCACCGTGGTCAGCATGGTGCAGGCGTTGCCCTCGTCGCGGTGCTTTGCCAGCAGCGCCTGGATCGTGGCCGGCTTGATCAGCGGCACGTCGCCGTACAGCACCAGCAGGTCGCCGTCCAGGTTGCCCACCAGCGGCCCGGCCACCATCACCGCGTGGCCCGTGCCCTTCTGCTGGGCCTGCAGCGCGAACTCCACGCCGGTGCCGGCCAGCGCCTGCTTGACCTGTTCGGCCTGGTGGCCGACCACCACGATGATCCGCTCCAGGCCCGCCCGCTGCGCCGATTCCACTACGTACCGCACCAGCGGCTTACCGAGGATCGGGTGCAGCACCTTGGCCAGGTCGGACTTCATCCGCGTGCCCTGGCCCGCGGCCAGGATCAGGCAGACGCGGCCCTTCACAGCTTGGTCCTCTTGCAGCTGTGGTTGTGCTCGTCGACGCAGACGATCCTGGGCTTGTGCTTTTTGGCCTGGGCGGTCGACAGCCAGCAGGACGAAATGATGATCACCTTGTCGCCCGGCATGCCTAGCCGCGCCGCCGCGCCGTTGAGCGTGATCACCCCGCTGCCGGCCTTGCCCTTGATGGTGTAGGTCTCGAAGCGGTTGCCGTTGTTGACGTTCACCACCTGGACGATCTCGTTGGGCAGGATGTCGGCCGCGGCCAGCAGCTTCTCGTCGACGCTGATCGAGCCCTCGTAGTGCAGGTTGACGTCGGTGATCGTCGCCCGATGTATCTTGGATTTGCAGAGGATGCGTAGCATTGTTATTTTCCGCCATGATGGTGGTTTTCGATTGGTTTGTTAGCGTCCAGTGTGATGAAATTTGCCGAAGGGATCTTCTGCCTCAGCGAGGCCTGCAGGCTTTCCGCGGCCACAGTGTCATGCTCGACCGTCATCAAATGGCTCCATGCAGACCAATATATCCATACTGTCGCATCGGTGTCGTTCAAATTCTCACGTCGATCTGGAACCATGGTGCAATTCTTCTCCCTGCCGTGATACATGGGGCGGACCCACTCTTCATAGCCTACCTTGCCGCCGCACCCCGCTAGGATATTCCGCGTTACGGGCTCTAAAGCGAACCAATGGTCTTTCTCGATGATGGATCGAACGAAGGCGTTATA
>DATJQG010000424.1:0-2766 GCA_035506015.1 Candidatus Edwardsiibacteriota bacterium | reverse complement strand
TAGGCGTCGAGATCGGCCAGGGCCTCGTCGTATCTCCCCATCGCGTTGAGCGCCAGCCCGCGGTCCAGCCGCACATGGTGCAGCGTGCTGTCCAGGGCCAGGGCGCGGCCGTAGTCCGCCAGCGCCTGCCGGGCCTCCCCTTTGCTGAACAGCGCCAGTCCCCGGTTGCCGTAGGCGTTGCCGTCGTCGATGTCCAGCGACAGGGCCTCGTTGTAGCAGAAGATGGCGCTGTCGGCCTGGCCCAGCGCCAGCATGGCGTTGCCCTTGTTGATGTAGGCCGGCGCGAAGTCCGGGGCCAGCGCGATGGCGCGGTCCAGGTCGGGCAGCGCGTCGCGGTAGCGCCCGGTCCGGGCCAGCAGCGAGCCGCGGTGATAGTAGGCCTTCCAGTACGTGCTGTCGACCGCGGCGGCGCCCGAGTAGTCGCCGTAGGCCTGGTAGTACCAGCCCAGGCCCTCGAACAGCGTGCCGCGGTAGTCCAGCGGCCGCGCCTTGCGCGGCGCCTTGACGATGGTGTCGTTGACGATCCGCAGCCGCGAGCGCCAGATCTCGTTGCGGGCCCAGGTCGACGCGCCGTAGCAGGCCAGCAGCGCCGCGGCGACGACGATCACCAGACGCGCCCGGACCCGCGCCAGGCAGCGGCCGGCCAGCCACGCCAGCGCCATCGCGAAGCCCGCCAGCGGCAGGTACAGCCGGTGTTCGAACGCCATGTCGCTGATCGGGATCAGGCTGGACTCGATCGACAGGGCGATCAGGAACCAGACGATGCCGAACCACAGCAACCGCTGCCGCCGGTACGAGGCCAGCGCCACCGTCACCAGCAACGCCAGCGCCAGGCAGCCCGCCAGCACCGGCGGAGCCAGCAGGCTGCGATAGACCGGAATGTCGTAATCGACCCGCTGCCCCACCGGCGCGACCACCAGGCGCAGGTAGGTCAGCAGCACGCGGCACTGCGTGAACAGGTACTGGGGGCGCGATACGGCCAGGGTCTCGCGCGGCAGCAGGTCCAGCAGGGCCAGCGCCGCGGCCAGGACAACCAGCGCCGCCAAGGCCGCCGCCGGGCGCCGCCAGCCTCGATCGCCGCCGTCGCAGAACGAGAGTTCCGTCATCCCGAGCATCAACGGCAGGCTGAAGGCGTTCTGCTTGGTGCCCAGCGCCAGCGCGCAACTGATGGCGCAGGCCGCCAGCCAGGCCCAGCGCCTCGGCCCAGTCGCCAGCCGGGCCTCCAGGTATGCCGCCACGGCAAGGATGTAGAACAGCGCGGCCAGCGAGGCGAAGCGCTGCACCACGTAGGTCACGGCAGCGGTCTGCAGCGGATGGGTGGCGAACGCCAGCGCGCCGAAACCCGCCAGCCAGATTCGCCGCTGGGACGTCGTACCGTCATCAAATGCCGGTGTCCGATAGATCAGCAGCAGCAGCCAGAACACGGCCAGCGACGCCAGGGCATGCACCGCGATGTTCACTGCGTGGTATCCCTCGACCCGCAGGCCTCCGGCGGCGCGGTTCAGCGCGAACGTCAGGTTGCCGACGAACCTGGCCGGCTGCAACGCCCACAGCCGGGCCGGGGACACCGGCGGCCGCAGCGCATCGTTCTGGACGATCGACGTGTCGTCGTCGAACACGAACGGCGCGTGCAGCGCATTGATATTCGGCATGACCGCCGCCAGGACGACCACCAGCCCCGCGGCCAACGCTAGCCAAGCCGGGGAACGGGATCCGCTGATGGAGGTCATCCTTCCCGCCATTTCCGGGAACGCTCGATCGAACGCATGTGCTGCCACGTGTCAGGGAACTTTGTTGTGGGGCGCATTGCCGGGCCCCATACGGCCGGGGGTGTTGGTCCGCCGTGCGCGCCGGGCATGGGTCTGCAGCTGGTAGCCTTCGGGGTCGTCCGGCTGATGCTCGATGTACCGGAGAAAGGCGATCTCGGCAGCGGCCGGATCACCGCGCTGCAGCAGCGCCCGCCCCAAGGCTTTGTACGCCGTCACGTACGTGGGGTCAGCGGCCAGCACGGTCCGCAGGTCGGCGACCGCCAACGAATCCTGCCGCAGCGCGATCTCGGCTAGGGCGCGATAATAGCGGGCCTGGATGTCCGCCGTGTCGATCTGCACCGCGCGGGAGAAACATGCCGCTGCCCGGCTGGTATCGCCGCGCCTGGACCACGCGATGCCGCTGTTGACCCAGGCGTCAGCGTAGCCGCTGTCCACAGCCAGCGCCTGGCCGTAGCAGCGAATCGCCGAATCGGGCAGGCCGAGCGAAAGGTACGAATTCCCCTTGTCGTACAGCGCCTTGGTCAGGCCCGGCTGCAGTTCCAGCGCACGGTCGAAATCAGCAATGGCCCGCCGGTACGTCCCTACTTGGTTGTATGCCGTGCCGCGGTAGATATACGGACGGAACTTCAGCGGCGATTTCGCCACGGCGTCGTTCCACAACCGCAGCGGATCGCGCCAGATCTCGTTGCGGGCGTACGTCGAAAGCCCCAAACCCAGCACCGTCACGGCCATCACCGTGACCAGCAGCCGCCGCCGCATGCCCTGCAACAGCCATCCGGTTGCATCAGCGGCCGCGATGGCGCACCCGGCCATCGGCAGGTACAGCCGGTGCTCGAAGATCACGTCCCGGATCGGGATGACGCTGGATTCCACCGCCATGGTGACGAAGAACCAGCCGATGCCGAACGCGATGGCCGGGCGCCGCCGGGCGCACCACAGGGCGATCGCGGCCAGCCCGGCGGCCGCGGCCAGCCCCAGCAGCACCGGCCCCTCGAGC
>DATJQG010000423.1:0-10048 GCA_035506015.1 Candidatus Edwardsiibacteriota bacterium | reverse complement strand
CACGGCCACATCCGCATCGGCAACGACGTGCGGATCGGCGCGCAGGCGGGGATCACGCACTCCATCCCCGACGGCATGAACGTTTCGGGCTACCCGGCGATGGAGCACATGAAGGCCCGGCGGCGCGAGGCCGCGGCCATGATGCTGCCGGAGTACATCAACAAGATCAACCGGATGGAGCGGCGGATCAAGGAGCTGGAGGCCAAGCTGGGCGTCAAGCACGACGAGGCCTGAGCCCGGTGTCATTCCCGCCCCATCTTTCGATGGGGTAAACTCCAGCTGGAATCCAGGAATAACAGAAGCCCCGCATAACGCGGGGCTTCTGTGTTGATGGACAAGGAACAGCCTATCGGTACAGATCCCCGTCCAGGTACTTCAGCCCCGTGTCCACGATGATGGTGACGATCTTCCTGCCCGCGCCTAGAACCTTGGCCCGCTGCAACGCCGCCCAGACGTTGGCCCCGGTCGTGGTCCCGCCGAAGATGCCTTCCTGCCCGGCTAATTTCCGGGCGGTGTCATACGCGTCCTCGTCCGACACCGCGATGACCTCATCAGCAAGGTCCATTCTGCAGATTGAGGGCACGAAGCCAGCGCCGATGCCCTCCAATTTATGCGTTCCCGAGACATCGCCGCCCGAGAGCGAACGCACGTTCTTCGGCTCGAGGGCGATGCACCTGATCTTGGGGCACTCATTTTTCAGCACTTCGGCGTTGCCGGAAAAACTGCCGCCGGTGCCGACCCCGGTGATGAACTCGTCGATGTCGGTTCCCAGCGTTGCGATGATTTCCCGCGCCATAGCGTGGTAGGCGTTCCTATTATCGGCATTGTTGAACTGGTCGGTCCAGAACGTGTTCGGCTGTTTGCTCAATTCCCGGGCGCGTTCTACCAGCGAGTCGATCAGCTTGGCCGTGATCAGTCCGTCCTTGCTAGGGACGATGTCCAGGTCCGCGCCGAACGCCCGCATGGTACGCAGTTTCTCCTCGGCGAAGGCATCCGATGAGACGAAATGGGCGTGGTAGCCCTTGATGGCGCAGATCATCGCCAGCGAACTGCCGGTGCTGCCGCCGGTGTACTCGACGACCGTGCCGCCGGGCTTGAGCTGGCCCCGACGCTCGGCACCCTCGATCATCGCCAGCGCCATCCGGTCCTTCATGCTGCCGGTGGGGTTGGCGCCTTCCCATTTGACATAGATATCCGCGCAGCCGGGCTGGGACAGGCGTTCCAACTTGATCAGCGGGGTATTTCCGATGGCGTTCATGGGTTCAGTTCCCTTGGTTGATAGATACAAAACCCCGCGTCTGCGGGGTTTTCTTTGGTTTCCCGTTCATACGGGAATGACATTCCTGTAATGATCCGTGCCGATCTGTGTCATCTATAGGTTGGTCGTCTCAGCGCAGCGAGTCGGGGTTGACCAGCGAGCCCTTGTCCATCTGCTCGAAGTTGTAGTCCTTGCTCTGGATATTGACGCCCTGCAGCTTGTGGATGTCGCAGGTGCGGGTGGGCGCGTTGCCGGTGATGTAAACCTCGGCCTTGGGGTGGGGGCAGGCCGGCGTGGCCAGCAGGCCGGATTCCGAGCAGATGGTCAAGGTGCTGATGTTCTCGGGCACGGCGAAGTCGGTGTTGGGCATCGAGGCGGTGGCCTTCTTCATGAACTCGGTCCAGATCGGCAGGGCCCAGCCCGCGCCGGTGGCGTTCTTCATGATCATCTTCTTCTGGTCGTAGCCCACCCAGACGCCGCAGATCAGGTCGGGGGTGAAGCCGATGAACCAGGTATCGGTGTAATCGTTGGTGGTGCCGGTCTTGCCGGCGGCCGGCCGGGTGAAGCCCGAGGCCCGGGCCGAGTAGGCCGTGCCGCCGTTGAGCACGCTCTCCATCATGTTGGCCATGATGTAGGCGGTCTGGGGCGTCAGCGCCTGCTCGCTGTAGGGGCGGGTCTCCTCCATCACGGCGCCCGACCGGTCGGTGATCCTGGTGAACAGGAAGGGGTCGACCCGCACCCCGCGGTTGGCGATCACGGCGTAGGCGTCGACCATGTCCATCAGCGAGATGTCGGCCGAGCCCAGGGCCAGCGACAGCACGGCCGGCAGCGGCGTGCGGATGCCCATCTTGCGGGCGTACTTGATCACGGTGCTGGGGCCGACCTTCTGGATCAGCTTGACCGCGATCAGGTTCTTGGAGAGCATCAGCGCCCGGCGCAGCGGGATCGGGCCGTCGAACTTGCCGTCGTAGTTCTGGGGGTACCAGGGCATGCCCGAGCCGTCGTCCTCGATCACGATCGGCGCGTCGACGATGACGTCGCCGGGCGAGAAGCCGTTGTCCACGGCGGCGGTGTAGACGAAGGGCTTGAAGCAGGAGCCGGCCTGGCGCCGCGACTGCACCGCGCGGTTGAACTTGCTCATCAGGAAGTCGCGGCCGCCGATCATCGCCAGCACCGCGCCGCTGTGGGGGTTCATCACCGCCATCGCGCTCTGCAGGTAGGGCGTGTTGAGCACCCCCTCGTCGGTCTTGGGCAGCTTGACGTCCTTGCGCTGGGGCACCAGCTTGTTGGTCTGCTCCAGCTTGACCAGCCAGTCCTCGTCGCACTGGTTGGCGATGCGCTGCAGCTTCAGGTCCAGCGTGGTGTACACCGACATCTGGCCCTGGTAGATGGCGTTGGCGCCGTACTTGGCCTCCAGGTACTTGCGGATCTCCTCGACGAAGTAGGGCGCGTCGTTGAGCCGTAGCTCCTTGGGCTTGAGCACCAGCGGCGCGGCCTTGGCCTTGTCGCACTGCTCCCGGGTGATGGCGCCGGTCCTAGCCATCGACTCCAGCACCGTGGCCCGGCGCTTCAGGGCGACCTGGGGGTGGTCGTAGGGCGAGTACAGCGTCGGCCCGCGCGGCAGGCCGGCCAGCAGCGCGGCCTGCTCCAGCGACAGGCTGTCGACGTGCTTCCCGAAGAACAGCTGCGACGCGGTCTCCACGCCGTAGGCGCCGTGGCCGTAGTAGATCTGGTTGAAGTACAGCTCCAGGATCTTGTCCTTGGGGTACATCCGCTCGATCTTCAGCGCCAGGATGGCCTCGGCGATCTTGCGCGACAGCGTGCGGTCCTGGGTCAGGAACAGGTTGCGGGCCAGCTGCTGGGTGATGGTCGACGCCCCGCGCAGCCGCTTGCCGCGGAACAGCACGTCCTTGACCGCGGCGGCGTAGCCCAAAAAGTCGATGCCGATGTGGCTGCGGAAGCCGCGGTCCTCGATGGCGATGGTGGCCTCGATCAGCGTCTTGGGCACGCGGGCCAGCGGCACGATGATGCGGTGCTCCTCGGCGAACTCGTAGACCAGCTCGCCGCCGGCGTCGAACACCCTGGTGCCCTGCTTGGGCTGGAGGTCCTCCAGCGCCTTGGTGGAGGGCAGGCCGCGGCTGTAGAACGAGAACGCGCCGGCGACCAATCCCGCCAGCAGCACCAGCGCGTACAGCGCGTAGCGCCCCAGGCGGGAGATCAGCGGCGAGTGCCGGGCCGGCAGCTTGAGCGACCTGAGCGAGCGGTAGAATTTCATCATATGACGTTATTGTAGCGCGAAAAAAAGCGGGAGTCAAGGGAAAAGGGCGGCCGCGGCGCGCAGCGGGTACGGCACGACGCCCCGATGGTGGCCATCGGGGCGTCGATCTCCGGTCCGGCGATGATCAGGCGGCGGCCAGTGCTGCCGGTGCGACCGGCGCTGCCGGAGCGGCAGCCGCGCCCAGCAGTTTGGCGGACAGCCACCGGAACAGCCGGGCTAGCGCGTTGAACAGGTGGAAGGACAGCACGCCCAGGACCAACCCGGCCGCGGCCAGCAGCCAGGCCTGTCCCGCCGAGGTGATGGCCGTGTCGAACACCTCGTAGGGCAGGCGGCTGTAGAGCAGCGGTGCGGCCACCAGCGCGATGGTCAGGGCGCCGAACGCCGTCAGCACCACGAACGAGGCCAGCCCCAGCGGGAACTTCAGCAGTAGGAAGGCGAACCCTTTCCACGAGACGGGGCTGGCCAGCCGCGACTTCAGCCAGGGCCACAGCCTGCCGGCCCGCGACCAGGGCAGCGCCGCGTCGGCGCAGGTGGGCTGCCCCAGCAGCCAGCGCGACTGCAGCCGCTCGAACCGGATGAACAGCCGCCAGCACAGGAACACCGCGACCAGCAGCGGCAGCCCGATCACCACCAGGTACAGCCCGAACCCCAGGGCCAGGCCGGTCACCAGGAAGATGAAATAGAACAGGCCCAGCGGGAAAGCCAGGGCCAGATAGGCCAGATTGCGGTAGGTTTCCCCCCGGAACGGGACGCCGAACACGCGTTTGACGGCGTGTCCCAGCTGCGCCAACATTGTGCCCATGATAGATGCTCCTTTATTCACGAGTGATCGTTCAACGAATACTACGACATCCGGCGGTCTTAAGTTTCATTTAACAGGCGATAACGCTTGTTTTTATGAGGTAAGTGTGGTATTTTTAAGCACTATTTCCATGCCGAAGCAGAACCATCATATCCGACAACGGTTGCTATGGTCAGGCCACGGCCATGGCCCCGGCCGGCCATACTTCCCATCTACGGTCGTGCAGGCCCGCGCCGAGGTATTGGAATTGGATGGCCAGTGGCACCACGCCGACCAAGCGTACCAACAAGTCCAGAGTTGGGCAGAAGCAGCGGACGACCAGGCGCTGGCCGGAAGGGCGATCAACAAGCGCGGCTGGCAAAACCACCAATCAGGCAATTATGGCCAGGCCCTCGATCTCTTCCGGCAAGCGGAGACCATCTTCAACGAGCTAGGACTGCCGCGAGACTTGGGCATGGCCATCGGCAACATTGGGAAGGTCCATACCGAGCGCGGCGACTATCAGCAGGCCATAGAATGCTACCAGCGCCAGCAGGAGATCCTGCGGCAGGCCGGGATCGCGGAAATGCCGATCGACTTGGCGGGCAATCTGGGCGTGGTCTACATGTACCAGGGCAATTACGGGCGGGCTTTGGAGCAGTTCGGCATCATGGAGCAACAGGCGCGGCGCGTCGGCGACCGGGCCAGCCTGCTGCGGGCCATCGGCAACCAGGGCGGCGTCCGCTTTTACCAGGGGGATTACGATCTGGCCATGGAGCATTTCCGGGTGATGATGGACCAGGCCCGGGCCATCGGCGATCAGAAGATTATCGGCCACGGCATGGCCAATATCGGCAACATCCTCGAAGTGCAAGGGCGGTACCCGGAGGCGCTGGAGGTCTTCACGCGGATGCTGGAACTGGTGGAGCGCCTGGGCGACCGCCGCAACATCGCCCTGGCCTGCGGGAACATCGGCTACATCCTGCAGCAACAAGGGCGGCTGGGTCAGGCCCTGCCATGGCTGGTGCGGCAACTGGCCCTGGCCCGGGAGCTGGGGGACAAGCGCAGCATCAACTATGCGGTAGGGAACCTGGGCACGGCGCGCCTACTGCGGGGGGAGTTTGACGCGGCGCTGGAGGATCTCGGGCAGCAGCTGGCGATCAGCACCGAGCTTGGGGATACCCAGTGCATCGCCGACGCCACGGCCAACATCGGGATCATCCACAAGCACCGGCAGCAGCATGCGGCGGCGGAGCGAGCATTGTCGGAGGCCGTCCGGCTTGGTCGGTCCGCGGCCGGCAACTACAATCTGGCGCAGTACCTCAACGAGCTGGCCGACCTGTACCTCGGCACCGGCCGTCCAGCACTGGCCGAACCGCTGGTCCGGCAGGCGGCAGAGCTGTTACAGCAACAGCCGCGGCCGGAGCTGATGCTGGCCAATAAAGTACTTACCGCGAAGATCATGGCCACGAGCGACCAGATGGAGGCAGTTCGACGATTACGGGACCTGCTCGCGTCATCGCAAGACATCGGGCAGCGCGCCCTGCTCGCTTTCGAACTGTTCCAACTGAGCCTCAATGAGCACGACAAACAGCAGGCCATCGACCTGCTTGCGACGGTGCAGCAGCAAAGCGAAGCGATCCAATTCAAGGCAATGCACGCAGCATTGACGGCTATCCGAACACATGATACGATGGCCAACAACTGATACGAGGCGCTTGATATCCATGAAGAAATGGTCACTATTTCTTTTCTCAATTTCGCTGGCAGCCATGCCCTCGATCGCGATCGCCTGGGACGACTGCCCATTCGGCCTGGTCAACGACCGCTATCCCGGCAGGTGCGGCCTGTACGAGGACGCCAACCACGACAGCATCTGCGACCACTCGCAGCACCGGCTGCTGCAGGCCGCTGCGGTCGCCGACAGCGCGGTGGCACGGCGAACAGCCCTCGCGCCCGTACGCCCCAAACCGGCGCAGAAGACACCGATAACGCCGGTGGGCGCTGCCGCCCCGCGGATGCCCTCGCCGACGACTGCGGCAACGGATCCCCGGCCGAAGGCCCCGTCGCCGCTGCGCCAGCGCTACCCGCTGTGGCAGATCGTCCTGGCCACGGCGGTGCTGGCCGCGCTCACCGAGCTGGCGACCGCGCGCAACAGGAAGCTGGCACTGCCGCTGCAGGCGGCTTGGAACTGGGCCCTGGGCCTGTCGTTCCTGGCGACGGTCTTCTTCTGCGTCCCGTTCGTCTATCCGGCCCTGCTCAAGGCGGTCAACTTCAACCTGGCCTACTGGCACTCGCTGACCGGGCTGGCGATGACCGCCATCGGGCTGTACCACCTGGTCCGCAGGGCCGGGCCAATGTGGCGCGGCGCGCGGTCGTGGTTCAGCGGGGGATCGCGGTCGAAACGGCCGGATTGACCGTGTCATCCCGATCGGCGTCCAAGCTCTGGGCGAAATGCCCGGAGCTTTTTCGCTTGTTTTTTCAGGACTGTTATGGTATCTTATTCATTCGCGTTCGAGCACATTATCGCATTGCGAGGTGAGCCATGCCGAAATTCCTCAAGACCGCATTGATCGTCATCGCCGCCGTCATCGTGCTGCTGGTGGCGGCCGGGGTGGCGCTGAAATTGCTGTTCCCGCCGGCCAAGCTGCGGGCCATCCTGATGCCGAGGATCGAGCAGGCCGTGGGCCGGCCGGTCAAGGTCGGCGAGTTCTCGCTGAAGGTGTTCACCGGCCTGGGCGTCAGGCTGACCGACATCGAGCTGGCCAACGCCACGGGGTTCGACCCGCGGCCGATGGCGACCGTCAGGGCCGTGACCCTCAAGGTCAACCTGCTGGCGCTGCTGCGCGGCCAACTGGCGGTGTCCAGCCTGGTGATCGACCAGCCCTCGATCCTGATCGAGAAGGACCTCAAGGGAGTTTTCAACTTTGCTGATTTGATAAAACCGGCCGCTCCGGCACCGGCCGCGCCAGCGGCAACTCCGGGCGCGGTGCCGGTCAGTTTCGCTGTCCAATCCTTCCGCATCAACGACGGCCGCTTCGAGTTCAACGACCGGCAGGGCAGGCTGCGGGCCGTGGCCGCGGGCATCGACGAGCAGCTGTCGCTGGACGCCGACCGCAAGCTGGAGCACATCCGCACCACCGGCGACATCACGGTGCACGGCATCGACGTCGAGATGGGGGCGCTGAAGCTGACCAGGCTGTTCGTCAGCGTGCACCACGACGTGGCGGTCAACCTGCCGGGCAAGCAGGTCACCATCAACCAGCTGACGGTGGCGCCGCAGGGCATCGCCCTGACGCTGGCCGGCACGGTCACGCAGTTCGACACCAAGCCGGTGCTCGACCTGGCGCTCCAGACCACGGCCATCGACATGCGGCAGGCCTTCGCCGCCATCCCGCGCGAGTTCAAGGCCCAGGCCAAGGACGTCCAGGCCACGGGCAGGATCGAGCTGGGCCTGAAGATCACCGGCCAGATCGATCCCGCCGACCCCAAGTCCAAGCCCAAGATCGACGGCTTCGTCAACCTGCGCGACATCGGGGTCAAGTACGCGATGCTGCCCAAGGCGGTGTCGGGCATCAACGGCGAGATCGCCTTCACCGAGGACCTGCTGGACGTCAAGTCGCTGACCGCCAAGCTGGGCAGCGCGGGCATCGCGCTGTCGTGCCTGGTGCAGCACTTCGAGGACCCGGACGTCAGGGCCGCGTTCCAGGGCAAGCTGGACCTGGCCGAGGTCAAGGACTACGCGCCGCTGGAGCCGGGCACCACGCTGGCCGGGGCGATCGACGCCGACTTCAAGGCCGCGGGACGGGTCAAGGACCCGAACTCGTTTACCATGGATGGCAAGGTGCTGCTGAAAGGGCTGACCATCACCACGCCGGCCCTGCTCAAGCCGGTGACCGACCTCTCGGGCACGGTGACGCTCACCAAGAACTTGATCAACGTGCCGGACATCTCCTGCAAGATCGGAAGATCGTCGATCTCGTTCAACGCCCAGGTCAAGAACTTCCTCAGCCTGGTGCCGGAGCAGCCCGCGGCCAAGGGCAAGCCGGCGATGGCGCTGCCCAAACAAGGGAAAGCGCAGATCACCTTCGCGCTCACCTCGCCCCTGCTGGACCTGGACGAGATGCTGCCGCCGATCCAACCGCAAGGGCAAAAGGCAAAGGGGCAAAAGGGCGGTGAAGCCGCGGCGAAGCCGCAGCAGATGCTGCCGTTGCCCGACATGCTGGCCGGCGGCACGGTGAAGATCGCCAAGATCAAGTTCCTGAAGATGGACTTCGACAACCTGGCCGGCAACCTCAAACTGGCCGACCGCAAGGTCGACCTCGACGGCGCGGTCAACGTCTATTCGGGCAAGGTCACCGGCACGGTGTGGGCCGACCTCAACGACATCAGCAGGATCGAGTACCGGCTCAACGCCAGCGCCTCGCAGCTGGAGGCCAACGATTTCCTGTCGGCGCTGACGCCGTTCAAGGACCGGCTGTTCACCAAGCTGGACGTCAAGGGCGAGTTCTCGGGCCTGGCGCCGGACACCATCCTGGTCAAGAAATCGCTCAAGGGCCAGGGCAGCGCCAAGAGCGGCGAGGGCAAGCTGGTCAACTACCAGGTGCTGGCCGACGTGCTGGCCTTCTGCAAGCTGGGCGACACCAAGGAAGTCTCGTTCCGCTCGCTGTCGATGGGCTTCCGCATCGCCGACGAGAAGGTCTATCTGGACGACCTGCAGATGACCAGCAAGTTCGGAGACGTCAGCCTGTCGGGCAATTCCAGCTTCACCGGCTACCTTGATTACAAGGCCACGATCAAGCTGACCAAGGAGGAGTCCGACAAGATGAAAGGCAAGGCCGGCAACGCGGCCGCGCTGTTCACCGACAAGGACGGCCGGGTGGTGCTCGACTTATTGGTCAAGGGCCAGTCGCCCAAGCCGGGCGTGTCGTGGGACACGCAGATGGCGCAGTCGCGCCTCAAGGGCAAGGCCCAGGAGGAGATCGACCGCGCCAAGCAGCAGGCCGAGGACAAGGCCAAGAAGGAGGCCGCGGACGCCGCCAAGAAGGCCGGCGAGAAGCTGAAGAACCTGTTCAAACATTGATGCAAGATGCAACATATAAAATGAAATATGGAAAATAATTAATAGGGCGATAATGTCTAGGTATAATATTGATCTTTCGGACAGATTGCTGGAATTCGCCGCTGCCGCGATCAAACTTTCGAGCAATATAGAGAAAACCTACGCGGGCCGATATATTGCGGGGCAGATGCTGAGGTCGGCGTCATCGGCCGGAGCCAATTACGAAGAGGCATGCAGCGCCGAGAGCAGAGCAGATTTCATTCATAAATTGCAGATCGTTCTCAAGGAACTCAGGGAAACCGTCTATTGGCTGCGTCTTAGCCAGCGTTCCGGCTTACTTGGATCCGATGAACCATTGCTTGAAACGGCCCGGTCATTGACAAACATCATCGCAAAATCAATTATAACCGCAAAATCCAATCGTTGACTCTTCATCTTGCATTTTGCATCTTTCATTATGGTTGATACATGCGCATCAGCGTCATCGGCATCGGCGGGATCGGCGGGTATTTCGGCTCGCGCCTGATCGACCGCTACCGGGACAACGAGCACGAAGTGCTCTTCATTCAGCGGGGCGCGCACCTGGCAGCCATCCGCAGGAGCGGCCTGCGCTACGTCACGGCCAAGAAGGAATTCCTGGTCAACCCGGCGCTGGCCACGGACAAACCA
>DATJQG010000422.1:0-2016 GCA_035506015.1 Candidatus Edwardsiibacteriota bacterium | reverse complement strand
GCCGCCAGTCGGCTTTTCATCTCCGCGGCGTCCAGGCAGATATCTTTGATGGCGATGTCGAATTCGTTCCCCTTCAGGTCGCCCGGGGCGATGTCCTTGTGGGAGCGGCCCAGCGGCGTGATGGTGATGCCTGGCAGCGTGATCTTTTCAAGGTCGTCCGCGGTGATGCCGCGGATGCTCATCAGCTGGGTGGTGATCGCCCGCTTGTCCTTGATGCCGGCGATGCCGATGCGCTCGTCGCTGATGCCCAGCTGGCGCGCCATGTCCCGCAGCAGATGGTGTGTCTCCCAGTTCTCCTTCTCTACCCGGACTATCAGGTGATCGCCCGACTCGCCTGTCTTGATGTCCGAGACTTCCCGCACGACGAAATCGGGGACGTCGCAGCGCAGCCGCCCGCCGATGCCTTCCGTTTCCGTCAGGTACGCCCTGATGCCCATCAGCTGCTCTAGCTCGAAGGGGCTTTCTCTCATGGGATCACGCGTGGTACTGGTCGAACTTGTCCCCGGTCGCCGGCGGCTGCTGCTGGGCCTGCTGGAAGTTGATGACAGGCAGCGGCATGACGGGGGGCAGGCTCAGGTTCTGGGACAGCAGCATGGCCAGCGGTATGATGCGCGCCACCATGTTGTTGGCGATCTCGTTCTGGATGGCCGGGTCCGCGTGGCCCGCTTCCCAGTCCTTGCGGATCTTCTCGTTGTCCCCGCCGGCGTGGTCGCAGAAGCCCTCGAAGCGGATGAAGCCGATGGAGGGGTTCAGGTAGTTGATCGCTACCGTGTACTCGACGCGGAGCACCTCGCCGCCCGGGCTGCGGGCCAGCGACGGGTTCCGCAGGTTGATGTCGTAGTTCACGTTGATGTTCCTGTACTTGCCGAGCTCTTCCAGCGGCACCTGCCGCGCCGACTCGACCTTGCTGATGCTGAAACCGACAAACATAATGATACCTACATGAGCTTGAGCTGGCCGACGATCTTATCCAGCACGCTTGACTCCGCCGGGCCCATGCCCAGCGCCGTGATCGTCCCCGGCGGCACCGTGGTCAGGCCCGCGTCCTCGATGAGCGCGGTGGGGATATCCGCCCTCCGCGCCAGTTCCTTGTACTGGAACAGCTCCTGGAGGGAGTTCACCTTCAGCACGATCTTCTTCTGGCCGTCGCGCTTCCACGCCTCCTGCACGCCGGGCTTCGCCCACTCGTAGGCCGAGACCGACGCGTGCGCCACCTGGACGCACATCTTGCCCTTCGGCAGCTTGAGGTCCTCCCGGACCAGGATGCACTGTTTGTATTCCGTCATCGTCATTACCGGCTATAACGTCATGTAACGCTCATTCTATATATTCACTATTGCGCGTCGATGCACTTTGATGTGCCGCTGGCGAGTTCGCGCGCGCGGGCGGATGCACAAGGCGGGCAGTCCAGGAGCGCCCGGCCTTCGCACCCGAAGCGACAGCATAAAGTATCTGTTCATCCGGTAGTAATGTACTTTGAGTGATCGCATGGACTACGACGTAGTGGTGGTGGGCGCGGGCCCGGCGGGATCCATGGCGGCGAAGTACGCCGCTAAGAACGGAGCCCGGACGCTGCTCGTCGAGGAGCACGGGCAGATCGGCTCGCCTGTCTCCTGCACCGGCCTCATCAGCCGCAGGGCGCTCGAGGAGTGCGAGCTGCCAGCGGGCAACTACGTCAACCGGGAGATCAAAGGCGCCTTCGTCCACGCGCCGGACTGCCGCTCCATCCTGCTGGACGGCCGCCGCACCATGGCCTACGTGGTCGAGCGCAAGATCGTCGACCGGGAGATGGCCCGGCAGGCGGTGGCGGCGGGGGCCGCGATCTCCATCAACACCCACGCGGAGCGTTACAAGCGCATCCCCGGCGGGGTGGCCCTCGACCTCACGGGGCCGGAAGGCCCGGCCATGGTGACGGCGAAGGTGCTCATCGGCGCGGACGGCGTCAAGAGCAAGATCGCGCGGGCCGCCGGGCTGGGCGCGCTGCCCCACGTCTGCGCCGGCATCCAGGTGGAGGCC
>DATJQG010000421.1:0-3904 GCA_035506015.1 Candidatus Edwardsiibacteriota bacterium | reverse complement strand
CGGGGCGCCACCCCGGCGATCGGCGTGATGTTGCCCAGGCCCAGCCGCTGCAGGTTGGGCAGCGCCAGCCCGCCCGGGACAGCGCGGGAGAGGTTGCCCAGCGTGTTGCTGCCCACGTCGCCGTACTCCGCGGCGTCCGGGAGCTCGCCCACCCCGCAGCCGTCCAGGACGATGATGATCACCCGCTCGATCACGGGCATGCCATGTTCATTCGCATATCGTCCAAATTATCTCACATTTTCCGCCGATTGTAAATAGCAAAACGCCCCCGCACCGCGGGGGCGTTTCGTCGCTGCAGCGGCGGTCAGCGGGTGATGGTGAAATAGACGTCGTCCGAGACGCCGCCGCCCTGCCATTCAGGATGCCCTGCCTCGCCGCCAATCTGGTTGCCGTTGCCGTCGAGGTACAGCCCGTTGTTGTCCTTGAGGTAGCGGGCCAGGAACACGGTGTAGGTGCCGGAACCGGTCGGCGCGTTCTCCAGCGTGAACCGGATCTGGTTGGCCGCGACGTCCGAGGGCTGGTAGTATACCCGCCCGTAGATCTGGTTGCTTAGGCTCCCGATGCTGCCCCTGAACACCTTGATCGAGCTGGTGCTGCAGGTGGTGTAGTCCAGGCTGTCGTCGAAAGCGATGGTGATCTCGCCGGTGGAGACGCTGTTGCTCATGTAGTGCAACGGAGTGAAATCTGGTGTGAGGCCTGCCGTGCGGAACGGTACATTGACCATTGGCAGGCTGGCGACGTAGCCATAGTTGATCCAGATCGCCTTGTTGTTGTGGGTGTCCTGAACCGCGTTGAGGTTGATCGACCAGGTGTAGTACTTGTCAACGACTAGCGGCGAGTCCGGCGCGGTCGGCTGGAATTGAATCCGGTAGCGCACGCCGTTCCAGTTGGTGCCGGCCGACTTCAGGGCCTTGGTGACGCCCAGGCTGTCCTTGAGGGTGACGTTGGCCTTGACCGAGTTGGTGTCCAGGTCATGGCTGTCAAAGTCAAAGAACAGTGTGGGATAATTTGGCTGGCTGCCGACAAAATTTGGCGATATGTTAAAGGCGCCAGTCAGCTTGGGATGGACCAGGTCCGGGGCCGGGTCGACCGGGGCGCCGGTGTAGTAATAGGTGACGTAGTCGTCATAGGGCGAGCCGTCCTGGCGGCCGTTGCCGTTGCCGTCGATCGGCTTCCCGGCCACCGAGTGCAGGCCCGGCTTGATGGTGATCTTGTGCCAGGCGCCGGAGTTGGTCCAGGTGCCGGTGATCACCACCTTCTTCAGCTCGGGGTAGTAGGCGATGCCGCCGGTGGTCGGCTGCATGTCCACCGAGATGTTGGTGAAGTTGATGGTCGAGGCGTCCAGGTACTTGGGGAAGGTCAGGACGATCTGGCCCTGGATGTCGGCCACCGCGGGGTTGAGGTCGGCCATCTGGTTGCCCAGGCCCGGCGACACGAAGGTGGGGGCGGCCATCAGCTCGCCCTCGTTGACCTGCGCGCCGACGTTCTCGTTGGGGGTGAACGGATTGTCTTTCTTGCCGCAGCCGCCCAGGATCAGCCCGACGCCCAGCAGGAGCAATGCGCCCAGGAGCAGGTATCTGTTCAATTTCATGTTTGTGTCTCCTGTATCTGTTTCGTTTCGTTAAAACTTGAAGATGGCCGAGAGCTTCCAGTTGGCCATGTTGTCCAACTGGGCGAAGCCCATCAGGTCGATCTGCAGGTTCTTGCTGATCTCCCAGCCGGCGCCGTAGGTGTAATTCATGTAGCTTTCCGCGCGCTTCTCGTAATCGCTGGCGCCGTTGGCGCTGGTGTAGGGCGTCGGCTTGGTCTGGGTGACCACGCCGTACCCGTCGGTCGATGTGGTGACCAGCGGGGTGACCTCCTGGGTCTGGTTGTCGGTATAGTTCCAGTAATCGAAGACATGGGTGGCGCCCAGCCGGAACACGAACGGCTTGGTGATGTGGAACTCGACGCAGACCGGGGTGCTGATCGCCAGTCCGGCCTCGGTGTGCATCTGGACCTGCTTGATGGTGTTGTCGGTCGACTGGTACAGGTCGTAGGCCGCGGTCTGGTTGGTCGCAATGCCGTCGTTGTAGGTCACGGTGTTGTTGAACGTGCCGTTGACGGTGGTGGTGTAGTCGCGGTTGTAGGAATCAAGGCCCAGGCCGATCGCCATCTCCACCTTGTCGCTGAACTTGACGAAGGTGTTGCTGGTGATGCCGACGGTGCTGTTGTGGTCTTCCTGCACGACCGTGGCATTGAGGATGCGGTTGATATCCGTGGCCTGGGTGCCGGTCGGCACCTGGAAGGCCACCAGGCTGTGGTAGGTCGACTTCTGGAAGCCGTCGTCCTTCTTGCCGCCCACCAGCGTGGTGAAGTAGATGTCGGTGCGGGTCTTGACCTTGTCGCTCCACTTGTAGACGCCGGCCACGCGCCCGATCAGGTTCATCCCGATGTGGTCCCACGGGATGTGGTCGCTGGTGGCCGTGCTGTCGACGGTGGTGCCGTTGGTGCCCGGCGCCGACGGGTCGAGCGAGTGCTGCGCGTAGACGATGCTGTCGATCACCTCGGCCTTGTTGATGCGGATGCCGCCGGCCAGGCCCAGGTCGATCTTGTCGTTGAACGGGTACCAGTAGGTCAGGGCGCCGCCGTTGGCGCTGGTGTTGAGCTGGTTGCTGATGTTGGTCTTGGCGGCGGTCTCGTTGGTCACCGCGCCGGTCACCACGTCGGTGACGGTGGTCTTGGAGTCGGTGCAGCTGGGCTGGTCGTGCTCGTTGTTGACGCTGTGGTAGAACAGCACGCCGAACTTGCCCGGGCCCAGGTCGCGGCCGTAGCCGATCCACCAGTCGGTGTACTTGTACTGGTTGCCGCTGTAGGTGGTCGTGTTGACCTGGGTCTTGACGTCGTAGGTGCCGTTGGCGTCGTTGTCGACGTACACGGTGCCGCTGGAGATGGTGGTGTCGTACTGACGGTCGAGGTGCCGGTCATACAGCAGCCCGGCGTACCCGTAGTCCATGATCTTGCCCGAGCCGCCCAGCAGGTAGTAGCCGTTGCTGGTGTTGTCGAACACGTCGTCGTTCTTGCTCACCAGGTTGGACAGGTTGGTATACAGCCGGTTGCCCTCGATCAGCGGCAGCCGGGCCGGGTCCAGCATCAGGTCCAGATCGTCCTCCAGCAGTCCGGCGGTCGAGGCTTTCCGGAACGAGCCGGCCCATGGGGATGCCCACCAGCCAAGGCTCTGGGCAACGCTCAGCGAAGCCGATAACGCAAGGATGAGCACCAGTAATCCGATTCTTGCCTTCATGTTTTCCTCCAGTCGTTTCTGTTACTGTATGTTGAGTTGATCTGGGGTTGTTCACAAGGACGGGTAAAACGGATGCGTTTTCCTCCTTCTTGCATGGCGGTTGTTCGTTATATGTTCTTTATTGTAATGTCCTTGCCTATCATAAGTCAAGCATTTTTTTGGGAAAATTATTGACTAATGGCCGCCAGATGGTATAATGGTGGCAATTGAACCCCATGCAAAAGCTTAGCAAACGAACGGTCGGACTGGTCGCGCTGGGCGCGCTGTGGCTGGCCTCGATGGCCTGGTTCGGCGGGCGTCAGGCCGGCTGCCAGGGCGCGCCCGCCCAACGCCGCGCCGTCGCCGGCCGCGAGGAGTGGCACGGCATCTACATGCAGGGGCAGAAGATCGGCTACTCGTCGACCTTCACCCAGACCCTGCCCGCCGCGGCCGGAGGCGGCCTGGCCGTTTCCAACCGGGCGCTGATGCGGCTCAACCTGATGCAGACCGTGCAGGACGTGCTGACGGTCACCAGGTACACCATGGACAGCGCCTACCGGCTGCGGGATTTCGACTTCAAGCTCTCGGGCGCGGCGCAAATGGACATCGGCGGCCGGGTGGTCGGCAACAGCATCGCCCTGA
>DATJQG010000420.1:0-4848 GCA_035506015.1 Candidatus Edwardsiibacteriota bacterium | reverse complement strand
ATAATTATTGCTGATAATGCAAAAAGATAACCGGCATCAGTAAATACACCCAGAGCTTGTCGCAAGAAAAAAAATAGCTCATTAGTACCAACGATTACAATCGTAACGATACCGAATACTTTTTTCTCCTTGATTGCATCTATTATTTTCATATCATTGGTTTCACTTGATTTCTATCATTCAATTATTGTTTGTCGCCTTTTCTCAGCAGGATCACCGCCGAGGCGAACATTGCCACGCAGGCAAACAGGTTGACCCACTTGATGTAGACCGTGTGTTCCCGGAAGAAGATGTACGTCGTGAATCCCAGCGCCACGCCCTCGAACAGGTGGGCCATCACTTTGAGCCGAAGGCTTTCCCGCTTGGTGGCCAGGTCGTACGTGAAATACAGCAGCAGGACGATCCCCAGCGCCAGCACGATGCCGCCGATCACCGGGTCGTGTTCCGTGATCTTGCTGTACCCCTCCGCCGCCAGAAAGAACCCCACGATGAAGTGCTGCAGGGCCTCCAGGATGTGTTTCCTGTTTTTCATTTGGGATTTGGTGATTTTGTATTTGGATGGTTGTTCATTGGGCAGCTCCCAGTTGCCGCTTGTACTTGCGGGCGAAGGCGGCGATGCCGTTGGCGATGCCCAGCGCGATCTTCTCGCGGAAGGCGTCGGTCTTCAGCAGCTTCTCGTCGTCCTTGTGCGAGACGAAGGCCGTCTCCACCAGCACCGCCGGCATGTAGGCGCCGTTCAGCACGTAGAACCCGGCCTGGCTGATGCCCCGCGCCGGGATGGCGATCTTGCCGGCCAGCGACTGCTCGATCAGCTCGGCCAGGTCCGAGGACTCGATCAGGTACTCGTTCTGGATCATGTCCCACAGGATGAACTGCACCTCGTCCTGGTCCCCGACCTTCTTCTGGGGCTGCTCGAACTCCACGGCCGAGTTCTCCATGGCCGCGGTGGCGCGGGCGTCGTCGGTCTTGGCCACCGACAGGAAGTAGGTCTCGAAGCCGCGCATGGTCTTCAGCAGTCGCTTCTTGCGCGGCGCGCTGTTGCAGTGCACGCTGATGAACAGGTCGGCGGCCTCCTTGTTGGCCAGCGCGGTGCGGTCCTTGAGCGGGATGAAGGTGTCGTCGCTGCGGGTCATCACCACGATCAGGCCGTAGTCGTCCTCCAGGATGGTCTTCAGCTTGAGGCCGATGTCCAGGTTGATGTCCTTCTCCTGCGTGCCCTTGGTGCCCAGCGCGCCGGGGTCCTTGCCGCCGTGGCCGGGGTCGATCACCACCTTGCGGATGGCGCGGGCCTCGCCGTTCCTGGAATGCGGCCGCACCACCGGCGTCTGCACCTGGTCGGGCTGGACGCCGCCCAGGCTGAGCTTGCGCGACGGCTCGTCCCAGATGATGCTGGCGCCCCATTGCGGCACCAGGAAGCGCCGGAACAGCTCCAGCGGCACCCACAGCTCGCCGTTGTACAGCCGCACCGGGTTGTAGAGGTTGAACACCTTGCCGTCGCAGACGAAGAAGGTGTTGTCGGACGAGAACCGCAGCGAGTGGCCGGGGAAGCTGATGTCGGCGTTGCCCTCCAGCTCGGACCAGTGGGCCTGCGCGCCCCAGGCGTCCACCACCTCGGTCAGCGGCAGGTACTCCTCCTTGTCGAACAGCAGCGTCTGCAGGATGCGGCCGTGCCCCGTGCCGTCGATCAGCGTCAGCTGCTGGTCGGCCGCGGACAATGTTGCCGCTGACGCGGCCAGGATGAACAGAATGTATGCGAGATATTTTTTCATTTTCGTGATCGGGTGTCTGGTCTCTTTCGCCTCCGTTGACCCCTCCCCTGCCCCCTCCCCCTTCGGGAAATGGGTTTCGTCATTGCGAGAATTGCTGTTCCCCCCGCACGAACGCGGCAATCTGCTTCTCGTTCCCCTTCCCCACAGGGGAAGGGGTGGGGGTCAGGTCAGGGTTCGGGTATCCCCGCCAGCTGGTGGATCTGCCGGACCACGGCGACCGCGTCGTGGTTGCGTTCCAGCCACTGCCGGCCTTCTGTCCCCAGCTTCTTGCGCAGCGCGGGATCTGTGATCAGTTTTTCCAGCTGGGCGTCAATATTGCTTCCGTCGATCTCGACGAAGGGATGATCCTTGACCTCCTGCTTCATGTTGGCCGCGATGCAGGTGGCTACCGGCACCCCCATCGCCAGCCACTCCAGCGCGCTGATGCCGTAGCCCAGGTCGCCCAGCTGGTCGACGCCGATGTCGCAGGTCGCCTTGACCGCCATCGCCTCGCTGTGCGGCAGGTCCTCGATCAGCACCAGCTCGACGGGCAGCTTCGCCGCCAGCCGTTTCACCGCGGCGATGATGGCACCGGAACCCTTGAGCGCGCGGTCGGTGGGCGAGTGGCCGATCCGGAGCTTCGCTCCCGCTTCACTCCCCCGGACTTTGATCGCCGAACAATCGAACGGGAAGAACACGTGATGGATGTCCGGATGCAGGTCGAGGTGGTCCCATTCCAGCGTGACGTTGCAGTCCGAACACTCGCCGATGCCGGGCATCACGCCGCGTGTCCGCAGGTCGCTGCCCAGGTAGCAGCAGATAACTTTCTTCCCCTTGGCGTGCCATGCTGGCATGATGTCGTCGTACTTCAGGAACCCGTGTCCGCCGTCCAATTGGTAGACGTCGTACTGGTCGAGCTTGTGCCGTTCGATCGCCTGCGCGATCACCGGCCGCAGCAGCCTGTCCCGCAGCCTGACCGCGAGTTCGACCGCCGTGTTGGCGGGCTTCCAGACCGGCGGGCGGTGCGCGCTGGCGGTCAAGCGCGGCGGCGGCGCCGCCGCGCGGCCGGGGTGCAGCAGCGACTTGAAGACGCCCGCCACGCTTGGGTCCCACAGCGGCAGGCCCAGGCAGATGTCCTCCTCGTAGCCCCGGGGATCGGGCGAGAACGTCACCAGCCGGCTGTCGTGCCCCAGCCTGCGCTCGGCCTTGACGAAGGCGATCGGCACGCCGGCGGTGTTGAACGGGGCGATGTGGAGGATCCTCATGCGGCGGCCAGCTCGTCGATCTTCTTCTTGTAGTGGATGTCCGGCGTCCTGGAGTACAGCTCGGCGTAGAGGCCGGCCGCCTGCCGCTGGTGCTCCCGGTCGCCGGTCAGCTTGAACAAATGATAGTGCAGCTGCGCCCGCTGCCCCGCGCTCTCGGCTGCGGCGGCCAGTTCCCTCAGCTGCCGGATCCCTTCCTGCGGATCGCCCCGCGCGGTGACCCTGGCCCGCAGCAGCCGGCCGTTGAAGACCGTGTCCTTCTTGCCGATGCCTTGTGCCAGTTCCGTGGCCTCGCCGCTCGACCGCAGGGCGTCATCGTCCCGGCCCATCGCGAACAGCAGCTCGGCCTGCTCCTGCAGGAAGATCGCCAGGTAGTATTTCAGGCCCAGCTCCCGGGCCAGCCGGACGACCTCGGCGAAGTTATTACGCGCCGCGTCGAATTCCCCGGTCAGCTGTTGCAGGTTGGCCAGGTGGCTGAGGCTGATGCACAGGCCCTTCTTGTCGCCCATCTCGCGGGCGATCCGCAGCCGCTGCTCGATCGTCTCGCGGGCCCGGCCGTACTCGCCCTGGGCGATGTGGACGGTGACCGAGTTGCTGAGCGCGATGCTCAGCGCCAGCTTGTCGCCGAACTGCCGCGCCCAGCGGGCCTGCGCGGTCCAGCACTCCATGGCCCTGGCGTAGTCGCCGCTGGCGAAGTGCACCCAGCCCATGTTGCCGGTGTCGATGCCGGCGCTGTACTGGTCGCCGGCCGCCAGGTCCATGTCCCGGCACTGGGTGTAGTGCTCCAGCGCCTTCTGGTTCTGGCCCAGGTCACCGTAGACGTTGCCGAGGTTGTTCAGCACCATGCTGACGATGTAGCGGTCGTTCTCCCCCCGGCCCAGGTCCAGGCTGCGCTGGAACAGCTCCAGCGCCTTGTCGTATTCTCCCTGCGCGGAACTGATGCTGCCGAGTTTGCTGAGCACGTTGGCCAGCTTGAGGCGCTCGCCGGAGCGTTCGTAGTGGTCGGCGACCTGCTGCAGCAGCGCGCTGGCCTGCTGGTGGTCGCCGGTGCGGTTGAGGATCCAGCCTAGCTTGTGCCGCCCCTCGGCCACGCAGCCCGCATCCGCGGCGCGCTCGGCCTGTGCCAGGTTCGTCTCGTAGATCCCCTTGGCCTCGTCCCAGCGCCCCAGCAATTCCAGGATCTCGCCCTGCTTGACGTGGATATCAAAAGCGTAATAGCCGGGCGCGGACGGTTCGCTGCTTTTGATCCAGTATGAACGAGGCGTGTACTGCGGCATCGTGTTTACAGACGCAGATCGAACGTCTCACGCAAGAACCCCTTGGCGCCGAAATTTTCCTTGAACTTGCCCAAACCCCAGTTGGGCTGCATGTTCAGCGTGAACGTGCCCAGGTCGAGGTGCCGGTAGCCGTTCTGCCAGCCCCAGCGGATCACCTCGTGGTACACGGCATTCACCGGCCGCAGCTCCTGGTACTTCTGGTCGTGCGAGATGTAGAACGCCAGGATCACGCGCGGGTTGCAGACGAACACCGTGATGCCGGCCAGCGCCTTCTTGCCCTGGTAGGCCGTGAACTGGATGACGTCGTCGGGCAGCAGCTTCTTCAGTTTCTTGAGCTCGTCCGCAGTGTGCGTGGGCTTGACGTTGTGGCGCTGGGAAAGGTTCTTTTCCAGGATGTGGTAGAACTCGTCGAGGTCGCCGGTCTGTTTGACCTCGATCCCGGCCCGCTGGCCCTTGCGCAGCGCGGTGCGCGTCTCCTGCCGGAAGCCGGCGACGATGCCGTCCTCGGAGGCGAACCCCAGCGGGATGACGGCGGTGATCTCGCGCTTGAGATACGAAAAG
>DATJQG010000419.1:0-7009 GCA_035506015.1 Candidatus Edwardsiibacteriota bacterium | reverse complement strand
TCGAACTGGTAGAGCGCGTCCAGCTCGGGCTCCTGCACCCGCGGGCTGTCGAAGAACCCGGCGTAGCCGTAGTCCGCGAACTTCAGCCGGTCGATCACCTTCTCGAACAGCTTGGCGATGGAGCCGGCCGGGGCCATCAGGTCCAGGCTGTCGGGCTGGTTGCTGAGGGACGAGGTGAACGCATCGAACGCGGTCTTGGCTTCCTGCAGCTGGCCGGCCAGGTGCGTGCGCAGCACCTTGTCGGTGTTGCGGCGGGCCTCCTTGTCGGCGTACCCCGAATAGCCGGGCAGCACCCGCATCATCTTCTCGATGAAGGTCCGGGCCTTGTCGCTGATGTCTGGCATGGCGTATCCTCCTAAAATTATAGCTGTGCTGGGGATGGCGGTCCGGAAACCAGATAAAACGTTAACATAATTGCATAACGTTGTCAACCGAAATCGGACTAAAATCGGACGGGCTGTTTTTACCGTTGTCGTGGTGAGTCCGCCGCGGCGGATCGAACCATGACCGCACCGATTGGCATCACACTTCGACAAGCTCAGCATGACCGTATTGCATCATCGGATGAACTCAACCCCGGCCCTTCTCTTTGAAAGAGAAGGGAGCAAGCGATGAGTTCGATGTCAAGCGACTATTCCATTGACAAAACAGCGCATCAGACAATATAATTGCGCATCACAAGGAGGCCCGATGGAGATCAAGCTCTACAACACGCTGACCAGGAAGAAGGACGTCTTCACGCCGTTGACGGCCGGCCAGGCCGGGCTCTACACCTGCGGCCCCACGGTCTACGACTACGCCCACATCGGCAACCTGCGCACCTACGTGTTCGAGGACACGCTGCGCCGGATGCTGGCATACAACGGCTACGCGGTCAACCACGTGATGAACATCACCGATGTGGGGCACCTGGTGTCCGACGCCGATTCCGGCGAGGACAAGATGGAGAAGGGCGCGCGCCGCACCGGCAAGACCGCCTGGGAGATCGCCGAGTTCTACGCCCAGGCCTTCAAGCAGGACCTGGCGCGGCTCAACATCCTCGCGCCCACGCTGTGGTGCAAGGCCACCGACCACATCAAAGAGCAGATCGACACCATCGCGCTGATCGAGCGGAAGGGCTTCACCTACCGCACGTCGGACGGCATCTACTTCGACACGGCCAAACAGCAGGGCTACGGCGCGCTGGCCGGGCTGTCCAACATCGAGGGCATCCAGGCCGGCTCGCGGGTCGACATGGGCGAGAAGCGCCACGCCACCGACTTCGCGCTGTGGAAGTTCTCGCCCGCGGGCAGCCAGCGCCAGATGGAGTGGGACAGCCCGTGGGGCAAGGGTTTTCCGGGGTGGCACATCGAGTGCTCGGCCATGTCGGCGAAGTACCTGGGCACGCTGTTCGACATCCATTGCGGCGGGGAGGACCACATCGCGGTCCACCACACCAACGAGATCGCCCAGACCGAGGCCGCCTACGGCACGCGCCTGGCCAATTACTGGATGCACGGGTTCTTCCTGCAGATGGGCGAGGAGAAGATGGCCAAGAGCTCGGGCGAGTTCATCCGGCTGCAGACCGCCGTTGACCGCGGCTACGACCCGCTGGCCTACCGCTATTTCTGCCTCAACGGCCACTACCGCACGCAGATCAAGTTCTCGTGGGAATCGCTCACCGCATCGCAGAAGGCCCTGGAGAACCTGCGGCAGGAGATCGCGAAACTGGGCGGCGCCACAGAGGCCGGGCAATCGAGCGACCAAGCGATCGCTAAATGGCGTACAAAGTTCCACGAAGCGATCAACGACGACCTCAACATGCCGCAGGCGCTGGCCGTTGTCTGGGACCTGCTGAAAGCCAACGATGTCGGCCCCGCGCAGAAACTGGAACTGGTCAAGGATTTCGACCGGGTGCTGGGGCTCAAGCTGCTCGAAACGCAGGCCCAGCAGGACATCCCGGCCGAGGTCCAGTCATTGCTCGATCAGCGGCATCAGGCCCGCCAGGGCAAGCAGTGGGCCGAGTCCGACCGGCTGCGCGGCGAGATCGCGGCCCAGGGCTATGTGGTCGAGGATACGCCCAAGGGGCAGGTCGTGCGGAAAAAGAGATTCGGGGAATAACTCGACGAATTCGGGGTCACATCGAGCTTGTCGAGATGCGGCCCTTTTCAGCGATGTCACCATTCGACAGGATCAGGGTGACATTTTTTATCAGATAATGCATATGCACCCATCACTGGAACAACCCCTGCACTGGGCCTGGGCCGAGGAATCTGATTTCACGGCCTTCCGCGGGGCATTGCGGGACATCGGCTATTCACCGGAGCGCGTGGCAACGGAGCTCGGCCTGCCGAAGGTGGACGACCTGTATCCGTTGGACTACCGGTTGCTGCCCGCGTTGGTCGAACGTTTGGAGCAGCAGCCCGGGCACTTGGCTGTTGCGATCACCTCTTTGCTGTTGGGGCTGCCTGTCCCTGCCGACAAGCTGCGCGAGGCGCTGAAACCGGACAGCGTTGATCTGCTCCAGCGCTGCGGACTGGCTGTTGAAACATCAGGGACGATCCATGCTTTTCTCTCGGTCGTGCCGTTCGAGAATGTGCTGGTCGTCGCCGACAAGCTGTTCATGAACGCCGATCCCGACCACATCCCGGAGGGCCTGTCCTCGGAGAATGCCGTGTGGCGGCTGGACAAGACGACCAGGATCATGGCACGGGCGTTGCCCGGGGCCACATGGACGAACGCTTTGGAATTGTGCTGCGGATCGGGTGTGCTGTCGTTCCTGGCAGGACAACATGCGAAGGATGTTACCGGCACGGACATCAACCCGCGCGCCGTCAATGTCGCGCAGTTCAACGCCCGGCTCAATGGCTCCGCCAATTCGCGGTTCCTGGTCAGCGACCTGGACGCCGCGCTCGACGACGCCCGGTTCGGCCTGGTCCTGATGAACCCGCCGTCGGCGCCGGGGTTGGTCAGGTCCTGGAACCGGGAGGGCGGCAGCTCGGGGCGCGAGGTGGTCGAGGCCGGCATCGCCGCCGCGCGGCAGCGCCTGGCCGATCGGGGGCTGTTCCTGACCTCGCTGCATCTGGGCTATCAAAGCGATCAAGACATCCACGACTGGGCCGAATTGCATTTCCCGCGCGGCGAGTATAAGGTAGCAGTCGTGCGGCACGGCGAGAGCTGGAGCGCCGAGGAATATGCGCTGAACGAGGCGCTGCGCAAGTCCGGGCCGCGCGACTTCGAGACCTACCGGCGTACTTATCGGATGTACCGGTCCGGGCTGGAACGCCACGGCATCGGCCGCGTCGCCTTCGCCGTGCTGGCCGCGCGCCGCGGCGGATCAGGTGTTGCGTTCAACACAGCGGATCTCTATGGAACGGGATGGGAGCAGGATATCGCCGTCCTTGCCCGGTGACACTACCACAGGAACGTTGACCGCCGCGGGGCGGTTTTTTTGTTTTCAGGCTTGACATTGCACGATGGGTGTGGTATATTTAGGAAACTAATAATACTAAAATAGTTTCCACAGTAACCATGAGCGACACCGATACCACGCGTCTGCGGATCGTCCAGGCCTCGTCGGCGCTGTTCTTCAGCCGGGGCTTCGCCAAGGTCACGGTCGACGAGATCGCCGGCCAGCTGGGCATCAGCAAGAAGACCCTCTACCAGCACTTCGCCAGCAAGGACGAGCTGCTGAAGGCGGTGGTGCGGGGCATGATCAACGCCGTGGCGGCCGAGGTCGAGGCGCTGATCAACGACGAGCGGATGGACTTCATCGACCAGCTGATCGGCCTGATGCGGCTGCTGACCGCCCGGATCTCGCAGCTCAGCAAGCCCTTCGCCGACGACATGCAGCGCCACGCGCCCGAGCTGTGGCGCGAGGTCCAGCAGTTCCGCCACCGCAAGGTGATGGCCAACTTCGGCCGGCTGGTGCGCACGGGCCAGCAGCTGGGCGCGTTCCGCAAGGACGTCGACCCCGAGCTGCTGACCGTGATCTTCGCCGCCACCGTCCAGGGCGTGGTCAACCCCCAGACCCTGGCGCAGCTGCCCTACACGGCGTCGCAGCTGTTCCAGGCCATCGGCAAGACCATGTTCATCGGCATCTTCACCGAAAAGGCCAAGCTGGTGCACTTCCACAAGCTGAAAAAACTGCAGAAGGAAATATCCCATGGCTAGGAGAACGATCCCCGTGCTGGCGCTGCTGCTGGCCGCCGCCTGCGGCCGGGGCCACAACGGCACGATCAGGGCCTCGGGCACGATCGAGGCCACCCAGGTCAACGTGGCCGCCAAGACCGGCGGCCAGATCCTGCGGCTGCGGGTGGACGAGGGCAGCGAGGTCAAGCCCGGCGACACCATCGCCGTCATCGACCACGCCACGCTGGACCTGCAGCTGCGCCAGGCGATGGCCGGCGTGGCGGTGGCCCGCGCCGCGCTGGACAACGACCGCCGCGACAGCGAGCGCACCGCGACCCTGTTCGCCTCGGGCAGCGCCACCGCCAAGCAGCGCGACGACGCCGCGGCCAGGCTGGCGGGCTCGCAGGCCCGCTGCGACCAGGCCGCGGCCACGGCCGACCTGATCCGCAAGCAGATCGCCGACTGCAGTGTCGCCGCGCCGGTGCGGGGCACGGTCACGGTCACGCCGTTCGAGGCCGGCGAGACCGTCCCGCCCGGCGCCACGTTGGCGACCATCGCCCAGCTGGAGCGCGTCAATTTGATGATCTACGTCACCGAAAAGGAACTGGCGCGGATCAGGCCCGGCCAGCGGGCCACGGTGACCATCGACGCCTTCCGGGACAAGAGCTACGGCGGCACCGTGGTCTACGTCTCGCCCGCGGCGGAGTTCACGCCCAAGAACGTCCAGACCACCGAGGACCGCGTCAAGCAGGTGTTCGGGGTCAAGCTCCAGATCGACAACCCGGCGCGCGAGCTCAAGCCCGGCCTGCCGGCCGACGCCGCGCTGATTGTCCAGTAACGCGGGGCAGGGGAGCGCCGCCATGCCGGAACCCGCCGTCGAGATCAGCGGTCTGACCAAGCGCTACGGGGAGCTGCGCGCGGTCGACGGCCTGACGCTGACGCTGGCCGCCGGCCAGATGATGGCGCTGGTCGGCCCGGACGGCGCCGGCAAGACCACGCTGATCCGCACGCTGTGCGGCATCCTGCCGCCCGACGCCGGCACCGTCCGCCTGTTCGGGCAGGACATCGTCAGCGGCCTGGCGCGGGTCAAGCCGATGATCGGCTACCTGTCGCAGAAGTTCAGCATGTACGGCGACCTGACGGTCGACGAGAACATCGAGTTCTTCGCCGAGATCCACGGGGTGCGGGATTTCGCGGCCCGGCGCGACCAGCTGCTGGAATTCACGCGGCTCACCGCCTTCCGCGGCCGGCTGGCCGAGCGGCTGTCCGGCGGCATGAAGCAGAAACTGGCCCTGGCCTGCACCCTGGTGCACACGCCGCGCATCATCTTCCTGGACGAGCCCACCACCGGCGTCGACCCGGTGTCGCGCCGCGATTTCTGGAAGATCCTGTCCGGCCTGCTCAAGACCGGCCTGACCATCATGCTGACCACGCCCTACATGGACGAGGCCGAGCGCTGCTCGCTGGTGGGGATGATGGACCGCGGCCGGCTGCTGGCCTGCGCCCCGCCGGCGGCCATCAAGCAGCGGATGGCCGCAGGCGTGGTGGAACTGGTCTGCGGCGACGCCCGGGCCGCCAGCCGGGCTCTGGCCCAGCTGCCCGAGGTGAAGGAGGTCCAGACCTTCGGCGACCGGCTGAACATCATCCTGGACGACGTCGGCCGCGACTGGCCGGCCGTGCAGCGCCACCTGGACCGGACCGGCATCGCCAGCGACAAATGGCGCGAGATCGCCCCGTCGCTGGAGAACGTGTTCGTCAGCCTGATGCAAGGCCAGAAACGGGAAAATGTCTAAATAAAGCAATACTTTAAGATAAGGTGACTTATGAATAAATATCTATTACTAATTGCATCATTGATTTTTATAAATGCTGATTATTCATATTGCCAAATCCAGGACAGCTTGACTGTGGAGGACTGTGTCCGGTTGGGGTTACAGAACAACCGGTCATTGCACACCGCGCAGCTGAGGGCCGGCCAGGCTTCCGCCAGGCAGGACGAGGCGTTCGCCGCGCTGCTGCCCACGCTCAAGGCCTCGGCCGGTTACACCCGCGTCAGTGACGTGCCCGATTTCACGGTCACCATTCCGCTGCGCCCCTACCCGGCGACGATGACCCTGTCCCAGGCGGTGCTGAACAATTACCAGGCCAAGCTGTCGCTGCAGCAGCCGCTGTTCACGGGTGACCGCTTGACGGCGAACTATTCCCTGCAGCGCAGCGGCGCCGAGGCCGCCCGATCGGACGTTACAGCACAAGGCGCCGAGCTGGCGTTTCAGATCAGATCAGCGTACTGGAACCTGTTCCAGGCCCGCCAGGTCTCGGACGTGGTCGAGGACAACATCCACCAGGTCGAGGCCCACCTGCGCGACGTCGAGAACCTGGCCCGGCAGGGCATGGCCACGGACAACGACAGGCTGAAGGTGCAGCTCCAGCTCTCCAACGCCCAGCTGATGCGGATCGACGCGGCCAACGCCGTCCGAGTGGCCGAGATCGGCCTCAACAACCTCACCGGCCGGCCGTTGGAGAGCGCCGTCATCATCGCCTCAGCGGTCGACACGGCCGGGCAGGAGGCCGCGCCGCTGGCCGAAGAGCAGCAACGCGCCATCGCCTCGCGGCCCGAGCTCAAGGCGATGCAGAGCCGGGTCGCCGCGGGGAACTCCGGGGTCCGCATGGCGCTGGCGGGCTGGTACCCGCAGGTGCTCGGCACGGCCAATTACACCTATGCCCGGCCCAACCAGCGCATCTTCCCGGCCAAGGACCAGTTCGACGCCACCTGGGACGTCGGCGTGGCGCTGTCGTTCGACGTCTGGAACTGGAGGGCCACGGCCCACCAGGTCTCCCAGGCCAGGGCGCAGCTGGCGCAGGCCCAAGAGGCCCTGGCGCAGGCCCGGGACGGCGTGAT
>DATJQG010000418.1:0-2551 GCA_035506015.1 Candidatus Edwardsiibacteriota bacterium | reverse complement strand
GTACGGTTTTCTTCATGGCTCCGTCCTCGCTGATTGTTCGGATAGTTCAGTGATATTATACGGCAGAATGCGGTGTTTGCAAACAGAAAAATGCAACATTTTTCATTCCCGTACCAGGAACATCCAGCAGCCCACGCACTTCTGCCCGTTCCTGTTCCGCGCGTAGACCGCGGCCTCGTGGAAGCCCTTCTTCAGCGGCTGGTCCAGCAGGAACCGCGCCCGCGCCTCGCTGCTGTCGACCATGCCCTTGCCGTGGCCCTTGGACACCAGGATCCTGACGCTGGACGGCACCAGGTCCTTGTAGTTGGCGATCCGCGCCGAGATGTCCAGGTTGCGCGAGGCCTTGACCTCCTCGCCCTGGTACGGCCGGATGTCGGCCAGCTGCACGCAGTGGGTCGCCAGGATGGTCTGGTACAGGGGGAACGGGAAATTGCGGCCGATGATCACCCGGTCCAGCTGGTAGATCGAGGTGGCGCTGTCGTTGACGCCGGCGTTGACCAGGAAGCATGCCCGGTAGCCGGCCGCCTGGGCGGCCTGCTCGACCGTGTGGTCGAACGCGCCGAAGGGATAGGCCAGCAGGTCGACCGCGTGCCCCAGCCGTTTTTCCAGGGTGTCGCGGGAGCCCTGCAGTTCCCGCGCCAGCCATTTCTTGTACGCCGCCTCGCTCAGGCCCTGGGTGCGGGTCAGCACCGGGTGCGTCATCGAGTGCGAGCCGACGGTGACCCCGGCCTTGTCCAGCTCGGCCACCTGCTTCCAGCTCATGCTGCCGCGGCCCCGCTCGATGTAGCTGGGATAGATGAACACCGCGAACGGGAAGCCGTGCTTCTTCAGCACCGGCCAGGCCTCCTTCAGCACCGACTCGTAGCCGTCGTCGAAGGTGATGGCCACCGTGCTGTCGGGCAGCGGCTGGTGGGCCGCGTAATAATCGACGAGCCGGGAGAGCGGCACGACCTTGAAATGCTTCTGGGCCAGCCAGTCCATCTGCTTGGTGAAATCCTTGACCGAGGTCACGTACAGCGTGCTGGTGTTGTTCGAGACCGAGTGGTAGCACAGGATCACCGCGGCCGCCGGCTTCGGCGGCTGCGCCGGCATGGCCGGTTTCGCCGCGGGCGGCGCCGCGGTCACCCGCGGCCCTTTGGCTAGCGGCGGGAACAGCCCCTGCAACAGCAGCAGCGCAGCCACCACCTGCAGCAGCAGCAGGACGGCGAATAGGATCGGCGGTCGTCTCATGGCGCTACTTCTGCGAGAAAGCGGTGTCAAGCATCAGGGTCACCGGGCCGTCGTTGCTGATCTCCACCAGCATCTTGGCGCCGAACCGGCCGGTCGCCACGGTGACGCCCTTGGCGCGGACCCGGTCGATGAACAGGTTGTACAGCCGCTCGCCCAGTTCCGGCGGCGCGGCGTCGGTGAAGGACGGGCGGCGGCCGCGGCGGCAGTCGGCGCACAGCGTGAACTGCGAGACCGCCATCAGCTGGCCCTTGGTGTCCAGCAGCGAGCGGTTCATCTTGCCCCCGCCGTCCTCGAACACCCGCAGGTTGACGATCTTGTCGGCCAGCGCCTCGGCGTCGGCCTCGCCGTCGTTGGGCCCGACGCCCAGCAGCACCAGCAGCCCCGTTCCGATGGCGGAGAATACTTGGCCGTCGATCCTGACCGTGCAGGAGGCGACCCGTTGGATGACGCTGATCATGCTCCCCGTTCGTTTGCGTTGTTCGGTGATGCCCCGCCCGCGCGCTCGACCCGGATCACGTCCTTCAGCGCGGCGATCCTGGCGACCAGGTCGTCCAGCTGGGCCCGGCCGGCCACGTCCAGGCTGATCCTGACCACGGTGCGGTCCTTGCCGGCCACGGCCTGCAGCGCGGTGGTCGGCACCCGCACGGCGTTGACGATCGCCATGATCTGCTCCAGGTTGCCGGACAGGTTGGCGGTCTGGATCGAGAGGTCGGCATGGTAGATCGGCGCATGGCACTTGGTGTTCCACCAGGTCTCGATCCGGCGCTGCGGTTGCAGCCCGACCTGCTGCAGGTAGTTGGGGCAGTCGCGGCGGTGCACCGACACGCCCCTCCCCACCGTGACGAAGCCGGCGATCTCGTCGCCCGGCACCGGCGCGCAGCAGCGCGCCAGCCGGGTCAGCGCCCCGTCGATGCCCCGCACCGCCACGCCCTGCGCGGCGCCGCTGGCGGCGTCCGGCCGGGGCGGCAGGAACACCAGCTGCTCGTCCTGGAAATGCTGCGGCGCGATCTGGCGCAGCCGCAGCACCAGCTGCTCGACGTTGTGCTCGCCGTAGCCCAGCGCCGCCAGCAGGTCGTCCCAGCCGCGGTGGTCGAAGGCCTCGGCCAGCGCCCGCTGCAGCTCTTCCTCGCCCAGCAGCTGCTCCAGCCGCAGCCGCTGGAATTCCCGCTCCACCAGCTCGCGGCCTCTGGCCAGGTGCTCGGCCCGCTGCTCCTTCTTGAACCACAGCCGGATCTTGTTGCGGGCGTGGCGGCTGCGCACGAAGGCCAGCCAGCCCTGCGAGGGCCGCGCGGTGTTCGAGGTGATGATCTCGACCACGTCG
>DATJQG010000417.1:0-2329 GCA_035506015.1 Candidatus Edwardsiibacteriota bacterium | reverse complement strand
CTTTTCGTCGCGCCAGTACTTGGGGTCGCCCTTTGGGTCAAGCTCATCAACAACGACGGCCTCCTTGGGCTTGCCCAGCGCCAGCACCAGCAGCAGTTCATACCGTTCATCGAGTTTGAGCGCGGCGCGCAGGCCCGGTCTGTCGATGTTGGCGATCATGCACCCGCCCAACCCTTGTTCCACCGCGCCCAGCATGATGCTCTGCGCTGCGATGCCGTGGTCCTGGCCGAATGCCTCGCTGATCGTCTTGTCGCCCACGATCACGATGTATGCCGTGGGCCGCTCGCCCTCGGCCGGGCCCTTCCAGTCCGGCAGGTTTTTCGCCCAATAGAGATGCGGGAAGATCGAGGCGTTCTGTGCAGGACTTGCCGACAGGATATATTTCAGCGGCTGCTTGTTGGCGCCGCAGGCCGACATCCGGCCCAGGTCGGCCAGCTCGCGCAGGGCGTCGAGCGATATTTTGTGGTCCTGCTGGAACCGCCGGTAGCTGCGGTTCTTGTAGACGAGGTCCTTGATGTTCATGGTGCTGTTCCCGTCATTGCGAGTTTGCGCTCTGCATCGCAGGCGAAGCAATCCACAGCAGAGAACAGACAGATCCTTCGAAAGTCAGGCATGATGCGGTTCTCAGGATGACGCGATGCGTCATTTGTGCTTGCCGCAGCATCCCTCATGTTCATGGTCATGGTCATGCTCGCACTCGTCGTGGTCGCCGCCGCAGCACTGGTGGTCGCACGACCCGTCGTCCTCGCTGATGCCCGCCAGCGTCAGCTCGAAGGTCAGGTCCTTGCCGGCCAGCGGGTGGTTGGCGTCCAGCGTCACCGTGTCCGGGGTGACGGCGGTGGCGGTCACCGCGATCACCTGGCCGTCCTGCGACTGCAGCTGCAGCCGCTGCCCGACCTGCGGCGCCTGTCCGATCGGGAAGTTCTGGCGCGGGACGCTCAGCACCATCTCGGGATGGTGCTCTCCATAGGCCTCGGCCGCCGGGATGGTCACCGCCTTGCGCTGGCCGGCGTCCATGCCGCTCACCGCCCGCTCGAAGCCCGGGATCACCTGGCCCTTGCCCAGCACAAATTTCAGGGGCTCACCGCCCTCCGAGCTGTCGAACACCGTTCCATCGTCAAATTTACCCGTGTAGTGCACCGAAACCAGGTCGCCGTCCTTGGCCTGCGGCATGCGTCGCTCCTTGTGGTCGTTGATCGTTGCTAGTTGGTGATGCCCAGCATGTCCAGGATGAAGGCGTCGGTGAAGGCCGTGTCCTTCATGTAGCCGTAGCGCCCGGCCGGGCCCCCGTGGCCGCTGGTGAGGTCGGTCTTCAGCAACAGGATATTGTGATCGGTCTTCAGCCGCCGCAGGCGGGCCACCCACTTGGCCGGCTCCCAGTAGGGCACGTTGGCGTCGTTGAGGCCGGTCGTCACCAGCATCGCCGGGTAGCGCTGGGCCCGCAGGTTCTCGTAGGGCGCGTAGGACGCCATGTACTCGTACTGCTCCTTGACCCGCGGGTCGCCCCACTCCTCGTACTCGGCCGTGGTCAGCGGGATCGAGGGGTCCAGCATGGTGTTGATCATGTCCACGAACGGCACGTCCATCACCGCCGCCCGGAACAGCTCGGGCCGGGCGTTGACCACCGCGCCCATCAGCAGGCCGCCGGCGCTGCCGCCCGAGATCACCAGCTTCGCCGGGGACGTGTACTGGTTCGCGATCAGACATTCAGCGCAGGCGATGAAGTCGGAGAAGGTGTTCTTCTTGCGCAGCAGCTTGCCGTCCTCGTACCACCGCCGCCCGTTTTCCTGGCCGCCCCGCACATGGGCGATGGCGTAGACGACGCCGCGGTCCAGCAGGCTGACCCGGCTGCTGCTGAATCCAGGGTCCCAGCTGTCGCCGTAGGCGCCGTAGCCTTCCAGCAGGCACGGGCTGTGACCGTTTTTCTTCAGGCCTTTGCGGTAGACCAGCGACATCGGGACGCGCGTGCCGTCGCTGGCCGTGGCCTCGATGCGCTCGGACACGTATTTCCGGGGATCATACCCGCCGAGCACCTTGTAGCGCTTCATCAGATGGTACGCGCCGGTCCCCATGTCGTAATCGTAGACCGATCCCGGCGTGACCAGCGAGCTGTAGGTGTAGCGCAGCACGTCCGCGTTGTAGTCGGAGCCGCGCCAGGCGTGCACCGTGTAGGCCGGCTCGCCGAACGCGATGTCGCGGTCGGTCGCGCCGTCCCACGACCGCACCCGCAGCCGCACCAGGCCGTGGGTCCGCTCCTGGACCACATAGTGGCCGCGGTACATCTGAACATCCTCCAACAGCACGCTGTCGCACGCCGGGATCACCTGCG
>DATJQG010000416.1:0-3080 GCA_035506015.1 Candidatus Edwardsiibacteriota bacterium | reverse complement strand
AAAGCGGCTCCATCCGGAGCCGCTTTTTTTATCCGCCGGCCGCGCGTCACTCGCCGCGCAGCAGCGGCGTGACGATCAACTCGCGCTTGTCGGTGTTGCGCAGCAGGGCCAGCGCGGCCGGCCGGCCCGCGGGCCAGTCGCTGAGCACGCGCATCAGGGCGTCGACCGACGTCAGCGCGGCGCCCTCGAAGGACAGCAGGAAGTCGCCGCGCCGGATGCCGGCGTTGGCAGCCGGGCTGGCCCGGTCGACCGACAGCACCTCGACCGCGCGCTCCTGCGCCAGGCTGTGGTAGCGCACGGTGCGGCGCCCCAGCGGCCGGTTGCCCGCCACCACGCCCAGGTATGACCGCCGCACCCGGCCCTCGGTGATCAGGCGGGTCAGCACCCAGCGGGCGGTGTTGGCGGGGATCGCGAAGCCGATGCCCTGGGCGAAGGCGATGATCGCGGTGTTGATGCCGGCCAGCTCGCCCCGCGCCGTCACCAGCGGCCCGCCCGAGTTGCCGGGGTTGAGCGGCGCCGTGTGCTGGATGATGTTCTCGATCAGCCGCCCCTCCTGGCTGCGCAGGTTGCGGCCCAGCGAGCTGACCACGCCGGTCGAGACCGTGGAATCGAACCCCAGCGGGTTGCCGATGGCGATCACCAGCTGCCCGGGCGACAGCGCCGCCGAGTCGCCGAACCGGGCCGGGACCAGGTCCGTGGCGTTGACCCGCACCAGCGCCAGGTCGGTCGGCGGGTCGGCCCCGACCAGCGCGGCCCGGGCGCTGAGGCCGTCGCCGAACGCCACCTCGATGGCCTTGGAGCCGGCGACCACGTGGTTGTTGGTCAGGATGTAGCCGTCGGGCGCCACCACCACGCCCGAGCCGCCGCCCTCGCGTTCCCCGATGGTCGAGCGGATGCTGACCACGGACGGGGCGACGCGCTTGACCACGGCCACGATCCCGGCCGAGAACGAATCCAGCCAGTCGACCGCGGCGTCGGCGGCGGCGGGTGCCTTTTCACTTTTCGCCACCCCGGGATCGGGATCGGCGGCCCAAACAGGAGTGACCAGGTTATCGAAACCCATAAAAACCCCAATAATAATTATATGAATATAACCAATTATTCGAAATAATCAAGCCGGAGCCGCCGCGATCATGCCATCCGTCGGATCCGGAAATAAATAATGCTGCGATGGGCCTTGACAAAGCACTGGATTGGGATTATAGTGATACTGGGGCATTCGTGAGGACGCATCAACAAGGGTGGGAAGCAACGCACGCTTCCCGCCTTTTGCCGTTTTTATGGGGAAAACGAATTTATTGAAAGGAGGATCCCATGAAGATCCTTCTGGTGTACCCCGAATATCCCGATACGTTCTGGAGCTTCAAGCACGCCCTGAAGTTCATCCGCAGGAAGGCCAACAACCCGCCGCTGGGCCTGCTGGCCGTGGCCGCGCTGCTGCCCAAGGACTGGCAACTGCGGATGGTCGATTGCAACGTCGGCCGGCTGAAGGACCGGGACATCGCCTGGGCCGATTACGTGTTCCTGTCCGCCATGAACTCTCAGCGGGACGCGGTGGCAATACTGCTGGACCGCTGCCGCCGACTGGGCGCCAAGGTGGTGGCCGGCGGGCCGCTGTTCACGGCCGATCCCCAGGATTACGGCCGGATCGACCACCTGGTGCTGGGCGAGGCCGAGATCACGCTGCCGCGGTTCCTGGACGACCTGCGCGGCGGCCACCCGCGGCATCTCTACCAGGCCGACGGCTGGGCCGACATGGCCGCGTCGCCGGTGCCGCTGCTGCGGCTGGCCAAGCTGAAGAAGTACGCGTCGATGAGCCTCCAGTATTCCCGGGGCTGCCCGTACAACTGCGATTTCTGCGACATCACGCTGCTGTGCGGCCGCGTGCCCCGCACCAAGACCGCGCTGCAGGTCCTGCATGAGTTGGACGCGATCTACCGCACCGGCTGGCGCGAACAGGTGTTCTTCACCGACGACAATTTCATCGGCAACAAGGCCCGGCTCAAGCGCGACATCCTGCCGGTGATCGGCCGCTGGATGGCCAAGAAGCGCTGGCCGTTCACCTTCATGACCCAGGCCTCGGTCGAGCTGGCCGACGATGACGAGCTGATGGCGCTGATGGTCCAGGCCGGCTTCGACTCGGTCTTCGTGGGCATCGAGACCACCGACCAGGGCAGCCTGGCCGAGTGCGGCAAGCTCCAGAACCGCGGCCGCGACCTGATGGCCAGCGTCCGCAGGATCCAGCAGGCCGGGCTGCTGGTCACCGGCGGTTTCATCGTGGGGTTCGACCACGACACCGGCTCCATCTTCGACTCGCAGATCCGGTTCATCCAGCAGAGCGGCATCACCACGGCCATGGTCGGCCTGCTGCAGGCGCTGCCCAAGACCAACCTCTACCATCGGCTCAAGCGGGAGAACCGCCTGACCACAATCTCCTCGGGCGTCAACACCGATTTCACGATGAATTTCACCCCAACGATGAATCTGCAGGATCTCCAGTCGGGTTACAAACGGATCGTGCAGACCATCTACGCACCGGGCAACTATTACCAGCGGATCAAGACGTTCCTGCGCGACTACCGCCCGCCGCGGCTGCAGCAGCCGCACCTCAGCATGGACCGCCTGTTCGCCTTTGTCCGCTCGATCGTGGTGCTGGGCATCTGGAGCAAGGAGCGCCGCCAGTACTGGGGCCTGTTCTTCTGGACCATCTTCACCCGGCCGAAGCTGTTTCCGATGGCCATCACCCTGGCGATCTACGGCTATCACTTTAGGCGGATCTTCGAGTGCTGAGGGGATTTCGTTCCTACGTACCATGATAAAAGGGCTGCGGTCATCATCGCAGCCCTTTGTTATTCATCCCGGTCATTTGCCGTTGTATGGCTTCGATTTTTTCTTTTTCCAGTCCCTGATCTTCTGTTCGAACTCGGGATTATTCGCCTTGGTCAATGCTTGCTTCTCGATCTCCACCGCCTTTTTGTAATCGCCCAGCCGCGCGTAGCACTCGGCCTGCGTGTCCAGGATGTTGGTGTCCCCTGGTGCAAGCGCGACGGCCTTCTCAGCCATTCGTAGCGCGTCAGGCA
>DATJQG010000415.1:0-3974 GCA_035506015.1 Candidatus Edwardsiibacteriota bacterium | reverse complement strand
TTGGCCTGGTTGATGGTCAGGTTGCCGGACAGCAGCGGCTTGAAGGGCGTGCCCGAGGCCTTGACGTTGACGTCCACCCGGCCCTCCATGAACGACAGCAGGTCGGCCATCGGGAAGAACAGCCCGGTGCCGATGTCGCGCAGCACCACCTCGGCGCTCATCGGCTTGTCCAGCAGCTTGCCCATGCCCGGGCCCACGCCCAGGTCGATGCCGACCTGGGCCGTGATGTCCGATTCCTGGCCGTAATGGTAGATCGCCAGTTTGTGCAGGCGCAGCGTCTGGCCGGAGTAATCGGCCGCCAGATCCAGGGCGTCGTAGGCGAACTGCTCGTAGCGCGGGTTGGCGATGTCCAGCGACAGCGACAGCACCGGGTCGGCCAGCGGGCCCGAGGCCTCGGCGTCGAAGTCCAGCGTGCCGTGCACGGTCTTGTCCAGCCCGGCCAGCGCCACCAGCCGCCGGCTGTCGATGTCGCGCCCGGAGATCTTGGCCCGGAAGGTGCGGTCGGCCCGGTACTGGCCCTCCAGCTTCAGCCGGCCCCTGGCCACCAGCAGCTCGGTGGGCTGCAGCGTGATGGCCGGCCCGGCGATGCTGACCTTGACCGGTTGCGAGTTGGCGACGTACTGGTCGCCCACGGCGTAGAACAGCTTGGAGACGATGATATTGATGTCCTTGCCGTTGATCTCGGCCCGGGCGTCGATCTTGGCCGAAGTGATCGAGTCCTTGTCGACGACGATCGAGACGCCGCCCCAGTCGGTGCCGCGCAGCTCGGTCAGGACGTCGATCCGGTTGATGGTCTGCTTGCCGAGGTAGATCTCCTGCGCCGTGAACTTGCCGTGGCCCAGCGGCCGCGTCGTCACCGACTTGATCGACATGCTGCCGTCGAAGTAATGGCAGGCGAAATCGCCCAGCATCACTTCCTTCAGCCGGAAGGTGCCGATCACGTCGGGGTTTTTGAGCGGCCCCGAGATCAGGCCGGTGAAATGCAGCTTGCCGTTGAGGTTGTTGAGGCCGATCAGCGGGCCGAACTGGGCCAGCTCGATCTCGTCGGTCTCCAGCTCGATCGAGACCGCGTCCTTGTAGACGTCGCCCGTGATGGCCAGGCTGGCCTGGCCGCTCCGCAGGGTCAGCTGCTCGATCGCGGCCTCGCCGTCGCCGACGGCCAGGCGGGCCTCCAGGCTGCTGATGGGGACCGCGTTGACCGAGCTGCGCGACATCGCCAGCCGCAGCTGCCCTGCCATGGTCGCCAGGTTGTAGCCCCGGCCGCTGAAGTCCAGGCGGGCGTTGAGGTCCGTGGCCAGCGCCTTGCGGGCCGGCGGCAGCATCCGTCCCAGGTCCAGGCGGCTGAGCGTGGCGCTGCCGCTGTAGACGTTCAGCCGGTCGTCCAGTTTGGCGCTGGCCGCGATCTCGCCGCTGCCGGCATGCAGCACCAGCTGCTCCAGCGACACCGCGCTGCCGTCCACCGCGGCCCGCGCCTCCAGGCCGTCGATCCGGATGCCATTGACGCGGCAGGGCCCGGCGTCGATCGCCACCCGGGCCTGCGGCGCGTCCGTGCTGCCGCTGGCGGTGGCATCGAGCCGGACGGTGCCGGCCCAGGCCGAACGCGGCGTCCTGGTCAGCGCGGCCAGGTCCTGCAGTTCCAGCACCGCCCGGCAGCTGGTGAGCGCCAGCCCGTGGCGCCGGCCCTCCATCCAGCCCGACAGGAACAGGGAGCTGCCGCCGCTGCGCAGCTGCAGCTGCTCGGCCCGGATGGTGTCCCCGTCCAGCGCCACCCTCCCGCTCAGGCCGTCGATGCTGGCGCCGCGCGTCCGGTCGAGGGCCCGCAGGTCGCGGAGGTCGACGGCCAGGTGCGGCCCGCCCATCCGCAGGCCCAGCGCCAGGTTGACCTGCTCGATGGTCTCGCTGGCGCGCGGCGTCCTGAGGTCGATGGTCATGTTCTCGACGGTGATGTCGGACAGGGCCAGCCGCGGGAAACTGGCCGGGCCCTTGTGCTTGGGCTTGGTGCTGTCGTCCTTGAGCAGGCCGCTGAAGTTCCAGGTGCCGTCGCGGTCCTGCTCCAGGCTGATGCGGGCGTTGCGCAGCACGACCGACGAGACCGTGAACCTGCCGCTGAACAGCGAGCGCCAGGGGCTGGCCACCACCCGGATCTCTGGCAGCGCGGCCAGCGTGCCCCGCGCCACCGAATCGTGCGAGGCCACGGCCACGTCCCGGATCACGATCGACAGCGGAAAGCGGTACCGCACCGATCCCACCACGAACTGCCGGCCCAGCACCGCCGACAGTCTGGCGTTGACGTCGGCCAGCATCCGCGCGTGGGAAGCCGGCCGGGACACGTAGATGCCGCCGGCGGCCAGCGCCAGCGCCGCCGCGGCGGCCGCCGCCCAGGGCCACGTATGTCGCTTGCGCGCGGCCATCTCAGAACGCGTGCCCCAGGTTGATGTAGATCTGCCCATGCTTGAGATCGATGGTCCGGTCGGTGCGCACGGCGTAGTCGAGGCGGACCGGGCCGATCGGGGTGTAGATCCGCAGCCCCAGGCCGGTGCCGCCCCGGTACTGGTACCACGTGGTCCCGGCGAAATCGGACCAGACGTTGCCCGCGTCCGCGAAGACGGTGGCGCCCACCATCCAAACGAAGAAGAACCGCAGTTCCAGGTTGCCGCACACCAACAGGTTCCTGGCGGCCAGGGTGTCGGCCGACAGCTCGTCCTGCGCGTAGCCCCGCAGGTTCATGGCGCCGCCCAGGTGCAGCCGCTCCTGGATCGGCACCGGGCCGCCGCGGCCGTAGGTGCGGATGGCGGCGCCCTTCACCCGCCAGGCGACCACCAGGTGGCTGCCCACCCCGCGGAACATCGCCACTTCGCCGGCCGCCTTCTGGAAATCGTTGGAGCCGCCCAGCACCGCGCCGGCCTGGTCCAGCCGTCCGGTGATGTTGACGCCGTGGTGGGGGTTGAACAGGCTGTCGCGGCTGTCGGCCGTGGCGGTCAGGAACACGTCGCTGGTAGTGTTGACGGTCTCCTGCACGTATTCGTACTTGTAGCCGACGAACGACTGGACGACCTTGGTGAACGACTTGCCCACCGAACCCTCGCCGCCCAGGCGGCTGAGCGTCCGCCACAGCGTGGCCTCGCCGCGCTCGCGCTTGAAGAAGACGCTGATGCTGGCCTTGAGCGGCGTGCTCAGGAAATAGGGCTCGAGGTAGTCGGCGTAGTAGTCGTTGGTAAAGGGATGGATGTGGTTGTAGTTCTGCAGGCCGTAGGAGTTGTCGGTCCGCACCGTCAGCTTCTGCAGGTTGCCGAACACGTTCTCGCTGCCCCACTCCAGGCCGCCCTGGACGCTGGAGGGATGCTGGTAGCCGAAGTTGAAGCCCACCCAGCTGGTCCTGTCCTCCCCGATGATGAGCACCAGGTCGATGGTGTCCCTTTTCTCGGCCAGGCCCTCCAGCTCGAAGCGCACCTCCGTGAACAGGCCCAGCGAATAGACCTTCTGCTGGTTCTCGTAGATCCGATTGGGGACGAACAGCTCGCCCGGCACCAGGTTCATCTCGCGCTCGATCACCTTGTTGCGCACCCGCTTGTTGCCGCTGATCCTGATGGTGCCGACGTGCACCTCGGGGCCCTCGTAGATCTTGAACAGGATGTCGGTCCGGTGGGGGTCGTCGGTCTTGAGGATGGTGTCCTTGACCGAGCAGTAGAGGTGCCCGGCCTCGGCGTACAGGCCCACGATGCCGGCCGTGGTCTGTTTGATGGCCGCCATGTTCATGGCGTCGCCGCTCCTGACCTTGAGCACCGACAGCAGCAGCGAGTCCGAGTACAGCGCGTTGCCGGAGAAAGTGATCCTGCCGATGGCGCTGACCGGTCCCTCGTCGATCGTCAGCCAGTAGTCGATCGATTTGGTCTCCGGGTTGGCGATGCCCCGGGTATTGGCGAACCGGGCCTCGAGGTATCCCCGCTTCTGGTAAGCGAAGATGATCTTGCGCA
>DATJQG010000414.1:0-3461 GCA_035506015.1 Candidatus Edwardsiibacteriota bacterium | reverse complement strand
TCAATCCGCTCGATCCCGTGATGGAAATCTTTTGCTCCTTGCCGGTGCCCAAATCCTTCGCCGAAACATGCAGAATGCCGTTGGCGTCGATGTCGAACGTCACTTCCACCTGCGGCACGCCGCGCGGCGCCGGCGGGATGCCCACCAGGTCGAACCGCGCCAGGGTGCGGTTGTCGGAGGCCATCTCGCGCTCGCCCTGCATCACGTGGATGCTGACCGCGGGCTGGTTGTCGGCCGCGGTGGAGAACACCTGGCTCTTGCGGGTGGGGATGGTGGTGTTGCGCTCGATCAGCCGCGTCATCACCCCGCCCAGCGTCTCGATGCCCAGGGACAGCGGCGTCACGTCCAGCAGCAGCACGTCCTTGACCTCGCCCACCAGCACGCCGGCCTGCACCGCCGCGCCGATCGCCACCACCTCGTCGGGGTTGACGCCGCGGTGCGGCTCCTTGCCGAAGAACTGCTTGACCACCTCCTGAACCTTGGGCATCCGGGTCATGCCGCCGACCAGCACCACCTCGTCCAGGTCGGTCAGCTTCAGCCCGGCGTCCTCCAGGGCGCGGCGGCAGGGGCCGACGGTGCGCTGCACCAGGTCGTCCACCAGCTGCTCCATCTTGGCGCGGGTCAGCGTCAGGTCGAGGTGCTTGGCGCCCGACGCGTCGGCCGTGATGAACGGCAGGTTGATGTTGGTCTGCATGGTGGAGGACAGCTCGCACTTGGCCTTCTCGGCCGCCTCCTTCAGCCGCTGCAGCGCCATCTTGTCGTTGCGCAGGTCCATGCCGTTGGACTTCTTGAACTCCTCGGCCATCCAGTCGATGATCTTCTGGTCGAAGTCGTCGCCGCCCAGGTGGGTGTCGCCGTTGGTGGAGCGCACCTCGTAGACGCCCTCGCCCAGCTCCAGGATGGAGATATCGAAGGTGCCGCCGCCCAGGTCGTAGACCGCGATCTTGTGGGCGTGGCCCTTGTCCAGGCCGTAGGCCAGGCTGGCCGCGGTCGGCTCGTTGATGATCCGCATCACCTCCAGGCCGGCGATCTGCCCGGCGTCCTTGGTGGCCTGGCGCTGGGCGTCGTTGAAGTAGGCGGGGACGGTGATCACCGCCTGGGTGACCTTCTCGCCCAGGTAGGCCTCGGCGGCCTCCTTGAGGTAGCGCAGGGTCTTGGCCGAGATCTCCGGCGGCGAGAACACCTTGTCGGTGACCTTGACGCGGGCGTCGCCGTGCGGGCCCTCGATCACCTTGTAGGGCACCAGCTTCATCTCCGAGTCCACCTCGCTGAAACGGCGGCCCATGAACCGCTTGATGGAGTAGACCGTGTTCTCGGGGTTGGTGATGGCCTGCCGTTTGGCCACCTGGCCGACCACCTCCTCGCCCGACTTGAGGAACGCCACCACCGAGGGCGTGGTGCGCATGCCCTCCTGGTTGGGGATCACCACCGGGTTGCCGCCTTCCATCACGGCCACGCACGAGTTCGTGGTGCCCAGATCGATGCCGATTACCTTACCCATATATCATGTCTCCTAGTGATTTCCGTTGTTCGTTGCGTCGTTGGCCGTTTCGTTTGATGCGCCGTTCATTCGCTGGATTCGCCCTCTTCCTGTTCCGCGGCGGCCCGGTCCATCGCGTCATCCTCGTCCTCGATCCGCGCTGCGGGCTCGGGCCTGGCGCTCTGCTTGGAGACCGTCACCCGCGCCGGCCGCAGCACCTTGTTGTTGAAGACGAAGCCCCGCTCCACCTCGTCCAGCACCTTGTTGGGCGGGTGCTGGTCGGTCTCGATCGCCAGCACGGCCTCGTGGCGGGTGGGGTCGAACTCCTCGCCCCGGCTGTCGAACGTCTTCAGGCCCTCGGCCTCCAGCAGCTTGCGGATCTGCCCGTCGATCATCTCCACGCCCTGCACGAACGTCTTGCAGGCGTCGTCGGCGCAGTCGGACTTCTGGGCCTGGCCCATCGCCCGCTCCAGGTTGTCCAGCACCGGCAGCAGCTTGGCGATCAGGTTGCGGTTGGCCTCGTTCTCCTTCTCCAGGTACTCCTTGGCCATCCGCTTGCGCGAGTTGTCGAGGTCCGCCAGCGCCCGCAGGTACTTGTCGAAATTCTCCTCGGCCAGTTTCTTGTTGAACTCGGCCTGGGTGGCAAGTTCCTTGAGCCGGGCTTTCAGCCGCCGGTAGATCGGTTGTTTCTCTATCGCCATCTATTTCTCGTGGAGCGTGATGACGGGCGCAACATCTTCCCATGCCGGGATTTGGTGCTGCTCCCGCGGTTTGGGCGCAAAAAAGTTGACTCCCCCGAAATGCACTGGAATTCCAAGGGTTAACAAATAAATATAACCATTTATGGTGGATTTGTCAAGGATTATTATATAATGTGGCGCAGGCCGGGCAAACAAATTAAAAAACCGCCTTTCGGCGGTTCGCCCCATGGCGGCGGCGACGCGCCGTTCACTTCAGCAGCGCGACGAAGGTCTTGACCAGATCGGGGTCGAACTGCTTCCCGGCCAGCTGTTCCAGCTCGGCCACCGCCTGCTCCTCGCTCTTGGCGGCGCGGTAGGGCCGCTGCCGCTGCATCATGTCGAAGGCGTCGACCAGGTGGACCAGCCGGGCCACCAGCGGGATCTCGGCGCCGCGCCTGCCCTCGGGGTAGCCGCCGCCGTCCCAGCGCTCGTGGTGGTAGAGGATGGCGTCGGCGATGTGGCCGATCTCGGGCGATGACTTGGCGATGCGGTAGCCGATCTCGCTGTGCTTGCGGACGGTCTCCCATTCGTCGTCGGACAGCGGCTGCCGCTTGGCCATGATCTCCGCCGCCACCGACAGCTTGCCGATGTCGTGGAAGGTGGCCGCCAGCAGCAGCTCGTCCAACATGGCATCCGACAGGTTGAGGGCCAGGCCGAAGCGGAACGCCAATTTCCTGACGCTCATGATGTGCTCCTCGGACTCGTGGCCCGATGCCAGCAGGTCCTTCTCCAGCGTGGCCAGGATCGAGCTCTGGGCGCTGCGGCTCTCGGCCAGCTTGTACTTGTACATCCGGTTCTCGGCCAGCTTCAGCACGTCGCGGATCTCCTGCTGGGCGCTCTCCTTGGTGGCCACGCCCAGCGCGATCGACACCTCCACCGGGGCGCGGCCGGCCTCGTGGCAGGTCTTGCGGATCCGCTCGCAGAGGTCGATGGCCGTCGGCGCGGGCGTCTTGGGCAGCAGGATGGCGAACTCGTCGCCGCCCCAGCGCGCGATGATGTCCTCCTTGCGGCAGCAGGTCCGCAGGATCCCGGCGATGGTGCACAGCAGCCGGTCGCCCTCGTCGTGGCCGAACACGTCGTTGGTCAGCTTCAGGCCGTTGGTGTCGCCCAGGATGATGCTCACCGGGTACTGGCGCTCGGCGTCCAGCCGGTTGATGCCCTCCTCGAAGTAGGCCCGGTTGTAGAGCCCGGTCAGCTTGTCGTGGAAACTGAGGTACCTGATCTGCTCCTCGGCCCGCTTG
>DATJQG010000413.1:0-5261 GCA_035506015.1 Candidatus Edwardsiibacteriota bacterium | reverse complement strand
TTGACACCAAATTGACCAATCCTCCTATCGAATAATACAAAACCGCATCAGCATTGTGAGATTTGATAATTGAATCGGCGTTATATGTTGCTATAATTGACAGTGTATCAACAGGTATTGTTTGAAGGTTAAAATCCTTACGCAGTATGCCAACAATAATTGCATTTGTCGTGTCGTATATATCTTTCTTTGAATTATTGCGTTCTGCCAATATCACAATGGTTTTTATATCCTGAAACCGTTCAGCGCTGCGAAGAATGAGCCATTTTTCCTGAATGCTCGGGGTCGCGCACCCGCCCAATCCTTGTAGCAGAATAGATATTAACAATAGCGGTATCGTTGATTTAATTTTAAAATTATCTCCCTCAGTAGTATCATCAAATAGATATTTCCGCCGCCACAGCTGCATCCCGACCCGGAACGCGCCGAAGGCCAACACCAGCCCGGTGATCGCCCAGTAGCCGTCGCCCAGCGGGTTGTGGCCCAGCGCGTAGCGCATCAGCAGCAGGTAACCGCCAAAACCCAGCACCATCAGGCTGGTGGCGGTGCCGATCCACCAGCGCACCAGGCGACTTTTCTTCTCGGTCTGTTCGATCATATCATTCGACCTATGGCCACAAAGAATTCGACCCCTCCCTGCCCTCCCCGCAGCGGGGAGGGGTGTCCGGATGGACGGGGAGAGGTCGTAGGGGTTATTTCTTCTCGCAGGCGTCCTCGACCTTGTGAAACTCCTCCCGGCCCGACCGCTTGGAGTACCAGATGGCCCAGATCACCGCGCAGACCGCCACCACCACGACGGCGATCACGCCCGGGCTGGAGATCTTGTACTGGATGATCAGCGGCGCGGCCAGCAGGGATACCAGGTTGATCACCTTGATCATCGGGTTGAGCGCCGGGCCGGCGGTGTCCTTGAGCGGGTCGCCCACGGTGTCGCCCACCACGGCCGCCTTGTGGGCGTCCGAGCCCTTGCCGCCGTAGAGGCCGTCCTCGATGGTCTTCTTGGCGTTGTCCCAGGCGCCGCCGGCGTTGGCCATGAACACGGCCAGCAGCTGGCCCGACAGGATCACGCCGGCCAGGAAGCCGCCCAGCGCCTCGACCTGCAGCACCAGCCCCACGATGATCGGGGTCAGCACGGCCATCAGCGCCAGGCCGATCAGCTCCTTCTGCGCGGCCACGGTGCAGATGCCCACGGCCTGCTTGTAGTCGGGCTTGACCTTGCCCTCCATCAGGCCGGGGATCTTGAACTGGCGCCGCACCTCGACCACGATCAGCGAGGCGGCGCGGGTCACGGCGTTGATGGTGATCGACGAGAACAGCCAGGGCACCGCGCCGCCGATCAGCATCCCGATGAACACCCGCGGGTCGGAGACGCGGATGCCGGTGGAGAACAGCTGCTTGGCCAGCTCGACGCCCATCTGGGCCTGGACCTTGGTGACGTCGGTGAGGTACGAGCCGAACAGGCTGACGGCCGCGATCACGGCCGAGCCGATGGCCACGCCCTTGGTGATGGCCTTGGTGGTGTTGCCCACGGCGTCGAGATCGGCCATGATCTGGCGGGCGCCCTTGTCCAGCCCGGCCATCTCGCCGATACCGTTGGCGTTGTCGGCGATCGGCCCGAAGGAGTCCATCGCCACGTTGTTGCCGGTCAGGGTCAGCATGCCGATGCCGGTCATGGCCACGCCGTACAGCACGTAGGCCACCGGCTGGCCCCAGTAGATCACCACCGCCGCCATGATGGTGGCCGCGATCACCAGGATCGACCAGACGGTGGACTCGAAGCCGATCGACAGGCCCGACAGGATCAGGGTGGCGGAACCGGTCTGCGACGAGCGGGCGATCTCCTTGACCGGGGCGTGCTCGGTGTGGGTGAAGTACTTGGTCAGCTCGTCGATCACGATGGCCAGGATGATGCCCACGCCCACCGAGAAGAATGCCCGCCATTCGTTCATGTAGTAGTGCGCCAGGAAGGCGAACGAGACCATGCACAGCGCGGCCGAAGTGTAGAAGCCCTTGTTGATGGCGCCCAGGGCGTTGTTCTTCTGGCCCTCCTTGCCGCCCCGCACCAGGTAGGTGCCGATGATCGAGGAGAACACGCCGATGCCGCGCACCAGCAGCGGGAAAATGATCCACTTGATCTCGCCGGTCAGCGCCACCAGGGACAGGCCCAGGATCAGGCCCGAGACGATGGTCACTTCGTAGCTCTCGAAGATGTCGGCCGCCATGCCCGCGCAGTCCCCGACGTTGTCGCCCACCAGGTCGGCGATCACCGCTGCGTTGCGCGGGTCGTCCTCGGGGATGCCGGCCTCGACCTTGCCCACCAGGTCGGCGCCGACGTCGGCCGCCTTGGTGTAGATGCCGCCGCCCACCCGCATGAACAGGGCCAGCAGCGTGCCGCCGAAACCGAAGCCCAGCAGGGCGTCGGGCGCGGCCTTCTGGAACACCATGAAGATGATGGTGCCGCCCAGCAGGCCCAGGCCGTCGGTCAGCATCCCGGTGATGGTGCCGGCGCGGTAGGCGATCTTCAGCGCCTTGTCGAAGCTGTTGCGCGCCGCGGCCGCCACCCGGACATTGGCCTGCACGGCCATCCGCATCCCGAACTGGCCGACCATCAGCGAGAAGAACGCGCCCATGATGAAGGCGATGGCCCGGCCGAAGCCGAAGATCATCACGGTGTTGCGTGCGTTGGCCGCGCCGAACTTGGCCAGGTACCATTCGCTGGCCTCGGGCGAGGGCGGCACCACGTAGACGCTGAAGAACAGCGCCACGGTCAGCACGATGATCAGCGGCAGGATGGTGCGCAGCTGCCGGCCCAGGTAGGCGTCGGCGCCGGCGCGGATGGCGTTCCAGACCTCCTGCATCTTGTCCGTGCCCTTGTCCTCGGCCATGATCTGGCGGCGCAGGAACAGGGCATAGGCCAGGCCCATCAGGGCGATGCCCAGCACGACCCATAAGGCGGTCCACTCGAATAACGTTGCCTGCAACATGAAAGGCTCCCTTTGAAGTTGAGGGCGTTAATTGTCGTTGTTAGCTTATTATTTTAACAGATAACAGGCTCGTTTTGCAATCAAAAAACTATGCGAAGAACCCCTTCCTGCAGGGAAGAGGTTCTACGATTTGGACACACCCCTTATTCCCCTCTTTCCCAGAGGGGACATAGTTTGCCAACCCTCTTATTTTTTCAGATCGCCCGCCTTGAACAGCTGCCCGTTGACCACGGTCATCACGGCCCGGCCCTGCAGCTTGAAACCGGCGAACGGCGTGTTGCGGCTCTTCGACAGGAACTTGTCCGGCTCGACCGTCCATGATTTTTCGGGGTCGAAGATGGTCAGGTCGGCCCCGTTGCCCGTTTCCAGTTTCCCGTTCCCCAGTTTCAGGATCTTGCGGGGGTTGACGCACAGTTTCTCCACCAGCTGGGACGGGGTCAGCGCCTTGGCCCCGACCAGGTGGGTCCAGCACAGGCCCAGCGCGGTCTCCAGCCCCACCATGCCGCAGGGCGCCTGGTCGAACTCGACCTCCTTCTCCTCCAGCGAGTGCGGCGCGTGGTCGGTGGCGATGCAGTCGATGGTGCCGTCGCGCAGGCCCTCGGTCACGGCCGCGCGGTCGGCCTCGCCGCGCAGCGGCGGGTTGACCCGCGCCATCTCCCGGTAGCCGATCACCGCGTCCTCGGTCAGCGTGAAGTAGTGCGGGCAGGTCTCGGCCGTGACCCTGACGCCATGGCGCTTGGCCTGGCGCACCACCTCGACCGTCTGGGCGCAGGAGACGTGGGCGATGTGCAGCCGGCCGCCGGTCAGCGCCGCCAGCTGGCAGTCGCGGTAGGCCATGGCCGCCTCGGCCGCGTTGGGGATGCCGCGCAGCCCCAGCCGCGTGGCCAGGGCGCCCTCGTTCATCAGCCCGTCGGCCGACAGGCCCAGCTCCTCGCAGTGGGCGATCACCGGCGCGTCGAACATCCGCAGGTAGTCCAGCGCCCGCCGCATCAGGTTGGGGCTGCTGACCGGTTTCCCATCGTTCGAGAACGCAACGGCACCGGAAAGGTGCATGTCGCCCATCTCGGCCAGCTCCTCGTCGCCCAGCCCCTTGGTGACCGCGCCCACCGGATGGACGTTGCAGCACGGCACCTGGCGGGACCTGACCAGCCGCACGATGCCCTGGTTGTCGCACACCGGCTGGGTGTTGGGCATGCAGGCCACGGCGGTGAAGCCGCCGGCCGCCGCGGCGCGCGAGCCCGACTCCACGGTCTCCTCGTCCTCGCGGCCCGGCTCGCGCAGGTGGACGTGCATGTCGCACAGCCCCGGCGTGACGATCAGCCCCTTGGCGTCAAACATCTCGATTTGGGATTTGGGATTGCTGATTTGGGCAGCGATTTCGACGATCTTGCCGTCTTCGATCATGATATCGAATAAACCATCGCGCTGGTTGAGCGGGTCGATCACCCTGCCGCCCTGCAACAGAATTCTGAATTCTGAATTCTGAATTCTTGAATTGGTCATCAGTTGGCCTCCTTCCTCATGGCCTCGGCCACCGTGGCCGGCTCGCCGCCCGACAGCAGGTAGAGCACCGCCATCCGCACGGCCACGCCGTTGGTCACCTGGTCCAGGATCACCGAGCGGACGCCGTCGGCCACCCGCGGGTCGATCTCCACGCCGCGGTTCATCGGGCCGGGGTGCATGATGGTGACGTCCGGCTTGGCCCGCTTCATCCGTTCCTCGGTGACGCAGAACAGCAGCGAGTACTCGCGCAGCGAGGGCAGCAGGCCCTTCTTCTGGCGCTCCAGCTGCAGCCGCAGCACGTTGACCACGTCGGCGTGGCGGATGGCCTCGTCCAGGTCGTAGGAGACCGTGACGCCCAGCGCCTCGATCCCCGGCGGGATCAGGGTCGACGGCCCGCAGACCGTGACCCGCGCGCCCATCTTGGTCAGGCCGTGGATGTTGGAGCGCGCCACCCGCGAGTGGGTGACGTCGCCCACGATCAGCACGTTGAGGCCCTCCAGCCGGCCGCGCTTCTCGCGCATGGTGTACATGTCCAGCAGGCCCTGGGTGGGGTGGGCGTGCTGGCCGTCCCCGGCGTTGACCACCCCGGCCTTGATGCGCGAGGCCAGGAAGTGGGGCGCGCCCGAGGCCGAGTGCCGGATCACCACCAGGTCGATCTTCATCGCCTCCAGGTTGCGCGCCGTGTCCAGCAGGGTCTCGCCCTTGGTCACGGCCGAGGTCTTGGGCGAGATGTTGACCGTGTCGGCCATCAGCCGCTTGGCGGCCATGTCGAAC
>DATJQG010000412.1:0-5794 GCA_035506015.1 Candidatus Edwardsiibacteriota bacterium | reverse complement strand
GCCGTAGCTGCTCGCCGCGTTGAACGTCCGGTACGAGAACCCCAGCCCCGTCTTCGCCGACTGCACGTGCACCAGCCCCGGGCCCCCCAGCAGCGGGTACCGCGCACCGCCCGCCACCGCGGCCAGAACCAGCGTGGTCAGCAATGCGGTCCATGTTCGTTTCATGTCAAGCCTCCTGCAACAACGGGGAGTTGGTGGATGAGCGGCCCGATCAGCCGCCGATCTTTTTCTGCCGTTCCTTGGCTTTCTTCAGGTAGTCCCTGGCCTTGGTATTTCCGGGATCGGCCGCGACGATCGTGCTGAACGTGGCGATCGCCTTGGCGTATTCCTCGTCCATGTACAGCTGCACGCCGGTCTTGTAGAGGCCGGCCAGCTCCTCGGGCGACAGCTTGACGGCGGGCGCGACCGGCTTGATCACGACGCGCGGGCCGGCGCTGCCGGGTTCCCGTTTCACGGGGGTGCCTTTGTTGACTCCCGGGGCCGGTGTGGCCGCCGGGACGATCACTTCTGGTTTTTTCGCGGCTGGCGTCTGCAGCGCCACAATCTGTGCTTTTTCTTCCTTGTCCTTGATGCTGAACGCCAGGTCCTGCGGCACGTACCCCGGGGCGGCGATGGCGAGCGAATATTTGCCAGGCACCAGCGCCGTGCGGTATTGGCCGGTGGCGGGATCCGCCTTGGCGTCGGGCAGAGCGGAATCCTTGAACCGGATGTCGGCCGCCAGCGGCTTGCCGGTGGCGGCGTCGGTGACCGTGATGCTGAGCTGGCCTTCCTTGCGGTTGAGCTTGACGTCCCAGGTGTCGGTTTGCCGCGACGCGACCACCATTTTCCGCTGCTGCATCCGGTAGCCGTTGGCCATGACCTCGATCTTGTACTCGCCCGGCGGCACGCTGGCATTGAACCTGCCGCTGGCGTCGCTGACGATGGCCGGCAGTCCGGCGCCCGGAAACGAGATCATGCACTTCACCGGGCCGCCGGTCCTGGCGTCGCGGATCATCCCGGCGATGATGCCGGGCAGCGTCACGGTCAGGAACCTGCCGGCGCTGGCGGGGATGTCGATGCCGAAGATCACCTGCCACGGCGCCGCACTCGACGTCAGCCCCACGTCCACCGCCAGGTTCACCGCCCCGTACGGCAGCGGCGCGAACCGCAGCCCCGGCGTCACCCGGAACTCCGTCCGGTCGAACCCCCGCCCCTTCGGCACCAGCGAGTCCGGGTACGCGTCCTTCTGGCTCCCCACCCGCAGCTCCCCGGACGCCTCCGCGAACGCCGACAGCTGCTCGTTGAACCCGTACTCGAACCCCGCACCCAGCGGCACCATCGCCCGCTCATCGCCCCGCGTCAGGAACCCCGCGTTGAGGTACACCGTCCCCGCCCCCAGGTTGACGTCGCACAGCACCTTGCCCCCCACGTCCAGCTTCCCCGTCTGCGACGGGCCGTCCTCGTATTTCTTGTAGTCCATCGGCACCGTCATCATCGGCTCCAGCGCCAGGTCGAACATCTCGTTCAGCGACACGTGGTACTTCCCAGACACGAACGCGTCCCCCGGGCATCCCAGCGTCTTGTCGTTGTTCACCGTCAGCGGCGCCCCGTTCTTCACCGTCCAGCTCTCCCCGTGCGCCATTCCCGTCACCATCACCGCCAGGCTGGCGTTCGGCGCGTACCCCACGCTGTGGTAGCTCCACACGTCCGTCAGCGCGTCCTGCTTCCCCGTCATCCCGTAATAGTTGACGTCGCCGTAGCTGCTCGCCGCGTTGAACGTCCGGTACGAGAACCCCAGCCCCGTCTTCGCCGACTGCACGTGCACCAGCCCCGGGCCCCCCAGCAGCGGGTACCGCGCACCGCCCGCCACTGCGGCCAGAACCAGCGTGGTCAGCAAGGAGAGGACAGCCGTGATCGTTCCCTTCATGGTTCATCCCCCGATTCGGATGGTACGCAGCTACCCGCTGGTCGTGGCATCCCCCCGGCGCCGCCGGGATTTACGCTTGCCGCTGTCTTCGTGGTAATAGTGATAGTAATAATAGTAGCCGGCCTGCAGCTCGGGGCTGATGTTGTTCAGCACCACGCCGGCGATATTGGCCTTGACGTTGTTCAGCAGCACCTTGGCCCGCTTGGCCATCTCGCGGTCGGTCCTGCCCGACTGCACCACCAGCAGCACGACATCGGCCTCGGCCGCCAGCACCGCGGCGTCGGTCACCGTGATCACCGGCGGGCAGTCGAAGATCACCAGGTCGCAGTTTTCCTTCATCAGCCCGATGATCGATTTCATCTTCTGCGACCCCAGCAGCTCCGAGGGGTTGGGCGGCAGGGTGCCGGCCGGAACGATCTGCAGGTTCTCGATGCCCGACGGCCGCACCACCTTCTTGAGGTCGCTGTCCATGATCAGCAGTTCGGTCAGGCCGGGCTGGCCCTCGATGCCGAACACGCCGGCCACCATCGGCCGCCGCAGGTCGCCGTCCACCAGCAGGGTGCGGGCCCCGACCTGGGCCATGGTGATGGCCAGGTTGGCGGCCGTCGTGGTCTTGCCCTCGGACGGCCCGGCCGAGGTCACCAGGATGCTCTTGACCGGATGGTCGGGGTTCAGGAACTGGAGGTTGGTGCGCAGCATGCGATAGGCCTCGGAGATCGGCGAGCGCGGCAGGTGGTGCGAGATCAGCCGCTCGGCGATGGCGGTGACGCCGTTGGTCTCCCCTTCGCCGTGGACGGTGTGGCTGGAAACGTCCTCCAGGTCGATCGCCGGGATCGATCCCAGCACCGGCAGGGCCAGGATCTTCTCCACCTCGTTGGTGGTCTTGATCGAGGTGTCGAGGTACTCCAGGAACAGGGCGATGCCGATCCCCAGGCTCATCCCCAGCAGCACGCCGAAAATGATGTTGATCATGCGGCGCGGCCCCACCGGGAGCAGCGGCACTTCGGCCCGGTCCAGCACCTTGACGTTGCCCAGCTTGCCGGCCTCGCTGATCCGCGCCTCCTCGTACTTCTCCATCAGCATCTTGTAGATGTTCTCGTCCAGCTCGAACTGGCGGGTCAGCCGCGCCAGCTCCACCTCCTTGGTGGGGATGCGGTTGAGCTTGCCGGAATACTCGTCGACCACCTTGCCCAGCGCCCGCTCGCGCGACGCCCAGGCGTCGAGGTCGACCTGCAGGTCCAGGATCCGGGTCACCAGGTCCGACTGCTTCTTGAGCGGATCGTAGGCCGAGCTCTCGTTCTGGAGCATCAGGGCCAGTTCGTCCTTGAGCCGGGATTTCGTGGCCTCGACCTTCTTGGCGACGTCCTTGACCTGGGGCGACTCGGCGGCGAAGCCCTGCGACAGCAGGGTGGCCAGCTGGACCTGCAGCGCGTTGAGGTCGTCGCGCAGGCCGCTGACCACGGCCGAGGACGAGCTGTGGGAGAGGTTGTCCAGCAGGTCCTTCTTCTGGGTGTCCAGCAGGCCGCGCAGGTACTCGATCCGCCGCTGCACGGTCTCACGCTCGATCCGGGCGGAATTGAGCTGGGTCTCGAAGCTGGAGACGCCGTCCAGCAGCGCCCGCGACTCCTCGGACAGCAGCACCACCTGGTTGCTCTGCCGGAAATTGCGCAGCACGTCCTCCTCGCTGGACAGGCGGCGCTCGATCACCGGCAGCTGCAGCTCCAGGAACTTGCGGACCTCGGCCAGCTCGCCGCGGTTGATGGTCAGGTTGAAGTCGATGTAGGCGTCGGCCACGGCGTTGGCGATGGCGGCCGCGGTCCGGGGGTTGTTGGACTCTGCCACGATCGACACGATGTCGGTCGTGCGGCTGGAGACCACGTTGATCGAGAACATCACCAGGTCGACCGTCAAGGCCAAATCGGCCGTGCCCAGGGCCGCGGCGTCAGGCAGCTGGGTCAGCCGCCGCGCCGCCGCCAGGGCCACGCTGCGGCTGCGGATGATCTCCACCTGGTTGTTGATCATGTTGCGGCTCTGCTCGGTCTCCATCATCACGCCCAGGATCGGCTTGTTCTCGCGCTGGATGATCAGCGATGTCGAGGCCTGGTAGATGTTGGGCTGCCGGATCGCGGACAGCACGGCCGCGACGAACACCGCCAGGAACGCGACGATCACCACCCAGCGGCGGCGGCTGACGACGCGGTAGAGGTCGCGCAGCGTGTTCTGGTTGACCTCGGCCGATCCGATCTTCAGTTCCGGCTGGTTCTTCATCGCTTGCCCGCGATCACCAGGTAGGCGGTGATGACCACGGCCGCCTGGCTGAGGAAGACGGTGAACGTCGAGATGGTGTGGGTGATGCTGGTCGGCACGACCACCACGTCGCCGGCCTCCAGCATCGGGACCTGGGCGCGGTTGCCGCTGCCGGTGTAGCGGTCAAGGTTGATTTTAAAGGTCCTGCCCGCCGGCGCCCCGCCCCGCACCAGCTTGACGCGTCCCAGCGCGGCGAAATCGTTCGGTCCGCCGGCGTAGGAGATCAATCCCACCACGTCGGTGGACACCGGCACCTTGTACATGCCCGGGTGCATCACCTGGCCCCAGATCTGGACATCGACCAATATCTCCCGCTCGCTCAGCGGCGCGTTCGGCACCATCTGCGAGCCGGATTGCAGGTAATCGACCTGCCCGATCCCCTGGGCCCGGGCATTCGCCATGGGCATGATCAGAGCAAGAACGGACAAAAGGACAGACAAAGACCTGGCGAAGGAATACTTCACGGTCTCCCTTAATTTACAGTGAAACTGTATTGGGCTATAAGCGGTTATCTCTGGAATAGATTAACATATTTTCAGCATCGTGTCAACAGGATTTGAAAAAGAATGTTCCGGATCTCCGTCGCACCGCATGGCATTGCTGGCCCATTGGTCGCGGATCGTCCCCTCGACCATGCCTGCATGAGGATGGTTTATGTGGCCGTCATGCCGCGTTAAGGCAATTAAAGCCTTGACATTGTCCGCCGCTTTTGATACATTCTCAACCCATATGCCCACTAAACGACGTTCCGCCAAAGCCTGGTTCCGCATCCCATTGCTGCTGACCGTGGCCCTGTTGCTGGCCCTCGCGGGATACCGGACCTACCATCGTTGGGGTCCCCTGCTGTCCGGCGCCGGCCGGCGCCCGACCCGGCGGCAGATCGTCAGCCGTTTTTGCGGGCAGATCGTTTCGCTCTCGACTGGGGCGTTCGCCGTCAAACGGCTGCCGGACAGGGAACGTTCCAGACTGGTCGTCAACGACTCCCGCGGGCAGCCGCTGGTGCAGACCAACCTCGACCTGTGCCGCCTGGCCGAGACCTGCGGACTGCGGACGCTGGCCGCCACCGAGGACCGCCGGCGCGCCCGCTTGTCACTGGTGTTCGGCATGGCCGCCGATTCCCTGGTATGGGTCGAGGTCCAGCGCAAACAGCCTCCGGAAGCATTGTCGCCGGTCCGGCCCCGGCTGGCGCTGGCGGCGTATGCCCTGCCGCCCGAGAACAGCAGGGCCTGGCAGGCCCTGCTGCGGCGCACCGCGATCAGGACCCTGATCACCGACCAGCCCTTGCGGACCGCGGTCCGCGAGGTGCTGGTGGCGCTGCCGCTGGAGCCGATCGGCTACCCCAAGCAGGATCCCGGGCCTGGCACGCTGCTGCTGGATGACGGGGAAACGCAGCTTCGCACCAAACTGACGCGGTTCTCCAAGTACGCGCCGCGGCCGGTCGGCTTCGCGGCCAGCCAGGGCTCGCGTGCCCTCAAGGAGCAGCGGCTGACGACGGTGGTGATGCGGTTCTGCGCCGCTGGCGGCCTGCTGTTCCTGGAGCCGAGGTTCACGGCCAACTCGCTGGCCCGCGAGTCGGCCAGG
>DATJQG010000411.1:0-3660 GCA_035506015.1 Candidatus Edwardsiibacteriota bacterium | reverse complement strand
GTCGAGCCCGCGGTCTGGGTGTGGAACCGCAGCATTTGGGACGAGGGCTTCTGCGCCTTGAAGCGGTCCTTCATCACGTGGGCCCACAGCCGCCGCGCCGCGCGGAATTTCGCGACCTCCTCCAGCAGGTCGTTGTGGCTGTTGAAGAAGAACGACAATCTGGAGGCGAACCCGTCGACGTCCATGCCGCTGTCGATCGCCGCCTGGACGTAGGCGATGCCGTCGGCCAACGTGAAGGCCACCTCCTGCGCCGCGGACGAGCCGGCCTCGCGGATGTGGTAACCCGAGATCGAGATGGTGTTCCACTTGGGCACGCTCTTGGCGCAGTAGCTGAAGATGTCCGTGATCAGCCGCATGCTGGGCTTGGGCGGGAAGATGTAGGTGCCGCGCGCGATGTACTCCTTGAGGATATCGTTCTGGATGGTGCCGTTGAGCACGTCGGCCTTGACGCCCTGCTTCTCGGCCACCGCGATGTACATCGCCAGCAGCACGGAGGCCGGCGCGTTGATGGTCATCGAGGTCGACACTTTGTCCAGCGGGATGCCGTCGAACAGGATCTCCATGTCGGCCAGGGAGTCGATGGCCACGCCCACCTTGCCGACCTCGCCGGCCGACATCGGGTGGTCGCTGTCGTAGCCGATCTGGGTGGGCAGGTCGAAGGCGATCGACAGCCCGGTCTGGCCCTGCTGCAGCAGGTACTTGTAGCGCTTGTTGGACTCGGCGGCGTCGCCGAAGCCCGCGTACTGGCGCATGGTCCACAGCTTGCCGCGGTACATGGTGGGCTGGACGCCGCGGGTGAACGGGTACTGGCCGGGGAAGCCCAGGTCGCGCATGTAGTCCAGCTGCTCGGTCTCGCAGGGTGTGTACACCCGCTTGACCTCGTCGCCCGAGGTCGACAGGAACGCCTTCTTGCGCTCGGGGTATTTCGACAGCATCGGCGCCACGCAGGTGTCGTGCCAGCCGTCGCGGGCGGCGAACAGGTCGGTCTGCCCCGGCTTCGCTGGTTTCACCGCCGCTTTCACCGGCTGGGCCGGCTTTTTCGTCTTCTGGACTTTCGTCTTTGTGGGCATAGTGCACCTCTATCGTTTGATCGTCATGGTTTTCTGGTCGGCCATCTCGCGGGCGAACGCCTCGCGGCCCCTGGCCTTGATCGCGCGGATGCAGGCCGGCCGGTCGGAGCGCATCACCAGGGCGAACAGCTTCGAGATGAAGTTGTTGAACTTGCCGCAGTCCATCATGTCCGGGACGAGCGTGCAGTCGGCGCAGCTGCCGTACTTGTTCGTGATGCAGCAGGTCCGCACCTTGCACCAGGACGCTTTTTCGTTCTTGGCGCAGCCCGGGCATTTGCCCTTCAAATAACTGCCGCAGGCCCCGCAATACAGGCCGCAATAGGCGACCTGCGACTGGTCGGCCGTGATCTCTTTCATGGCTCGTATCCGTATGATTAACAAATTATTATAGCACTCCGTATTTCAAAAAGCAAAGAAAAAAGGGGATAAAAAAGCGGCCGTTTTCCACGGCCGCATCGTCGGGGTCGCCTTACCGCGACTGCTTCCTGACGATCTCCAGCAGCAGCGGCCCCAGCTCGACGCTGTAGCTCCCCTTGTTGTAGGGATCGAGGCAGATCGTCACCGTGCGCCCGGCATATTCCGTCCCCGGATCGAAGTTGAAGGAATCGCTTTCGAACTCGTCCTCGAAATCGGCCCCGGGCTTGCGGGCGGTGCAGACGAAGACGTACCGGCCGTTTTCCTTGCGCCGCACCTCCCTGATCCGGCCCTCGATCCTGACCGCGTCCTTCTGGGACGACAGCAGCTGGCGCTCCATGGCCGTCCGCATGCCGGCAAAACCCTTGTCGTCGCCGCCCATCACCAGGAACGAGCCGATGCCCAGGAACAGGGCGATCAGCCCGGCGGCCGTGATCGCCACCGGCCCCAGCCAGAACTGGGAGAAATTCGTCAGCTGGGCCTCCTGCGGGTTCTTCGGGTTATAGCGCAGGTTGACGGCCGCCCCGGTCTCGAAATCGGGCGACGGGCTCCCGGTGCTGCCCTTGAAGCGGACCGTCCCGCCCTGGGCCGGCTGGAATTCCACCACCGGGTAGTAGGAAACGTGCGTGCGGCCGTGGGAATCGGTCGAGCTGCTCTCGTCGTTCGCCACGACCTTGCCCTGGGTGGCCACGCCGTTGCGGAACAGCGCCACCCGCCTGGCGCCCCACATCAGGCCGCCGATCAAGGCCGTCAGGCCCATGCCTCCGAAGATCACCAATGCCATCCACTTCATCGGTCCCATCCCTCCGCTGTTGCTTCGTCATTTCATTGTATCGGCCGGTTGGGGCGATGTCGACAGATATTTTCACTATTTTGTTGACATTGGGTGGGCGATGATATATCCTTTGAAAACAACCAGGGAAGGCATCTCGATGAAACGGCCCGTCACCGTGTACTGCTCGTTCTACGAATCGCCGCTGGGCCGGTTGTGCCTCGGCATGACCGCCAAGGGGATCGTGGCCCTGCATTTTCCCGGGGGATCCCAGCAGGACCTGGTCGCGTCCCTGCCCTACCGCAACCCGCGCGTCATCCACGACAACGGCCCCTCGGCGCCCATCCGGCGGCAGCTGGACCGCTATTTCCGCGGGCGGCCGGTGATGTTCGCGTTCCGGGCCGACCTGGGCTGGGCCACGCCGTTCCAGCGGGCCGTGTGGCGAAAACTGGCGCAGCTGCCGCCCGGGCAGCTGATCACCTACGGCCAGCTGGCCAGGGAGATCGGCCAACCCCGCGCCGCCCGGGCCGTGGGGCAGGCCGTGGGCGCCAATCCCCTGCCCATCCTGATCCCGTGCCACCGGGTGATCGCGGGCGACGGGTCGCTGGGCGGGTTCACCGGCGGCGTGGCGCTGAAGAAGAAACTGCTGAAGATCGAGGGGATCACGCTATGACCAGGGAAAAGGACTACAGCGACGTGCGGCGCTTCATGCGCCTGCCGGTGTCGCAGCGGGTGGAGTACAAGGAGCTGGGCGACACCATCGACACCTCCAAGCTGCGCACCAGCAAGCTCAAGAACCTCAGCCCGGGCGGCCTGCAGTTCACCTCGGACCGGCCGGCCCGGCCCGACGACGTGCTGCAGCTCAAGTTCTCCATCACCCTGGCCGGCCGCAAGGCCGAGATCCCGGTGATCGCCCGGGTGATCCACTGCCGCCGCGCCAAGCCCGGCCAGTACGCCATCGGCGTGGAATTCGTGGAGTTCCAGTGGGAGGACATCCACACCCTGCACAATTTCGTCAAGAAGCGGGCCAAGCCGAAACGCTGAGCACGCCGGACCGGCCGCAAACATTGGCTTGACAGCGTCCGGCCGCTGGGATATAATTAGCCCGGTTTCCGGGGTGTGGCGCAGTTGGTAGCGCGCTTGCTTTGGGAGCAAGAAGTCCCCAGTTCGAGTCTGGGCACCCCGACCAACCATAGCACCAAAACCACGGAGGACACAGAGATTTTCACGGACGTTCCCTCTGTGGGCCCTGTGGTTTTCACATGTCCGCGTGCGCCTGTAGCTCAGTTGGATAGAGCATCTGCCTTCTAAGCAGAGGGTCGCCTGTTCGAATCAGGCCAGGGACGCCATTCTTTTGCGCCTTCCACGGTCTAACCGTGGTAGGGCTTCGCAGGAGTGGCTCCA
>DATJQG010000410.1:0-6013 GCA_035506015.1 Candidatus Edwardsiibacteriota bacterium | reverse complement strand
CTTCGAGGGCTTGTCGCCGAAGTTCTTGAACAGGTAGTAGTAGTGCTGGGCCAGCGCCTCCATCGGCCGGGCGTCGCCGGACTTGAGCTTCTTGGCCTCGAGGAAGCTGGTGACGGCCTGGAGGTAGATCTGCTTGACCGCGGCCTTTTCCGGCGCGGCGGTCATCTTCATGCCCTGGGCCTTGAGCGACAGGCTGTAGCCCAGGTTCATGTAGGCACTGTAGGCGGTCGCGGGGCTGCGGGCGATCCGCTGGTTGAACCAGCTGATGGCCTCGTCGTAGTTGCCGGCCAGGTAGAAGGCCGTGCCGATGTCGTACAGCAGCTGGTCGGTCTCGGGGAGGTTCAGGGTCTGGGCGCTCTTGTAGTACAGCACCGCGGAGTCGAGCTGGGCATGGGCGTTGGCCGTGTCCTTGGCGTCCAGGTACTGCTTGCCGGACTCGACGTAGACCTTGCCGGCCTCGTACCAGCGCTGGGGATCGACCGACGACAGCACCAGCGAGCGGTTGAAGGCCTGGAGGGAATTGCGGTACTGCTTGCTGTCGCGGTAGAGCGTGGCCAGCACGTACCAGGCGCCGTCGTTCTCGCCGTCCAGCTTGACCGATTTCTTCGCGGCCTCGGTCGCCTCGGGCAGCAGCGCCTCGTTGTGCTGCGACTGCAGGGCCTTGGCGTACATGAAGAACCCGGCCGCGTCCTTGGGCGCCAGCACGGTATATTTCCGGAAGCACTCCGCGGCCTGGGTATACTCGCCCTTGGCGAAATAGGCGTTGCCCAGGTCGAGGTTGGCGTCCGACAGGTTGGGGTCGAACTGCAGGGCCTGGCTGTACTCGGCCATGGCATCGGTCAGCTTGCGCTGCCGGTAATAGAGGTTGGCCAGCCCGTTGTGGGCGGCGCCGTTGTTGGGGTCGATCTGCAGCACCTGGCGGAACAGCTCGCCGGCCTCGTTGAGCATGCCCTTGTCGAGGTAGACCTTGCCCAGCCGGTACATCAGGTCGGTGTTGTTGGGCGCGGCGGCCAGCAGCTGCTTGAAGATGGCCTCGGCCTCGTCCAGGCTGCCCTGCTTGTGGTAGGCGATGCCCAGCTGCTTGTCGGCGTCGGGGTATTTCAGCTCGCGGGCGATCTTGAGCGAGCCGATGGCCTCCTCGTACTTGCCGCTTTCCAGGGAGAACATGCCCAGCCGGTAATGCGCTTCGGCCAGCACCTTGTCCTTGGCCTTCATCATCGTCACCTGCCGCAGCAGCGCGACCGCCTTGTCGTAATCGCCGCCCTGGTCGGCCTGGATGGCCTCCTGCATCAGGTCCTCGGGCTTGGGCTTGCCGGCCAGCGAGGCCGTGGCGCAGCCGAACAGCAGGGCGACGGCCAGACCCAGCTGGACCATCGTTGTCATGCGCAGATGCTTCATCGGGGAACGCTCCTGTAGATTGGATGGTACGTGCTTGTTTTGATCGCGGCCCGCCCGGGGCTATTGCTTGATCACCACCGGCATGGTGGCGGGGACGAACCCCTGCTTGGCCACCAGCCGCTGGCCCTCGGCCGAGGAGACGAAGGTGATGAACCCGTGCGCCAGGCTGCCGCCGGCGGCCTCCTTCTGGCTCTCGACCGCATCGTTGACGTACAGGTAGACCGGCCGCACCAGCGGGTAGCTGCCGTCGTTGACCGTCTTCTGGTTGGGCAGCGCGAAGCCGCTGGCCTCGGACAGCCCGACGGCCACGGCCTTGATCCCCGACTGCGGCGCCGGCGGCCACTCGTCCCAGCTGCGGTACAGCGCGGGATAGGCCACCAGCCCGATGGCGTTGGGGTGCTGCCGCACCGCCTCGACGATCTGGACGTTGGTGGTGCAGGGATGGACCTTGCCGCTGTAGCGCCCGCCCTTCAGCACCACCTTGCGGAAATACTCGTAGGCCCCCAGGTTCTCGGCCGGCAGCGCGATGTGGATGGCGCCGCCGCTGCCCCCCACCGCCGACCAGTCGGACACCGCGCCGCTGAAGATCCGCTCCAGCTGGGCGAAGGTCAGCCGCCGCGCGCCGTTCTGCCGGTTGACGATCACCGTCAGCCCGTCCAGCGCGATGCGGTAGCCGTCGACCTTGCCGCCGTTCAGCCTGATGATGGAATCCTCGGCCGGCGTGATCTCCCGGGCCAGCACGGCGATCCGGGCGGAGCCGTCGTTGAGCGCGATGATGCCGGCCTTGGACCCGCCGCCGGCCACGGCCACGGCGGCCTGCTGGTAGATGGCGTTGAAGGCCTGGGCCTCGCGGTTCATCAGCTTGAACGCCCCGTCCGATCCCACGACCATGATCCGCCCGGCCGTGCCCGTTTCCCGGGGGGCGGCCGGCCGCTGCTGGCACCCGAACAGCGCCAGCGAGACGGCGAACGACGCAAGTGCGATCTTCTTCATAAATGCTGACCGGAAAGATAATTATAAATTCTCATGACGGTAAAGTCAAGAGGAAAACTGCTTTTTTCGCCCGCTATCCTATATACCCCCGGCCGCCCTGTTTATTCCCGGCCGGGGCCGCTATCAGCCGCCCAGCGTGCGTTCCAGGGCCTGCGCCTGCCCGGCGGCCAGCTTGTCCCGGACCAGGCGCAGCGTCGCCTTGCCCAGCGCGGTGTAGATGGCCAGCGCCTCGGGGCCGGCCTGCCGCAGCGCCTGGAGGTGCCCCGCGACGGTGAGCTCGTCGCCGCGCTCGATCGGCCCGGTCAGGGCCTGGCCCAGCTCCCCGTCCCGCAGGTGGCCGATGATGGCTGCGGCCATCGGCAGCAGCATCTGCTTGGCGTCCTCCTCGGCGATCCCCGCCCGCCGCAGCAGCTCGACCGACTCCGAGATCAGCGTCACCAGGTAGTTGGACGACAGCACCGCCGCGGCGTGGTACAGCGGCTTGTCCTGGGGCTTGATCACCACGGCGAACCCGTCCAGCGCGGCCACCAGCTCGCGGGCGGCCTCCAGCGCCACGGCGTCGCCCTCCAGCGCGAAGTGGATGCCGCGGAACGCCTGGCTGCCCTCCATCCGCCGGGTGAAGCTCATCAGCGGGTGCATCGAGATGGTGTAGACGCCGTGCATCTTCACCGCCACCAGCACCGACGCCGGCAGGAAGCCGGAGGTGTGGCAGATGATCTGGCCCTTGCGCAGCGCGCCGCTGGCCGCCAGCCGCTCGGACAGCGGCTTGATCTGGCCGTCGGGCACGGCCACGATCACCAGGCCGGCCCCGGCGCAGACGGCGGCGGGATCGTCCTGCGCGACCGCGGCCTTGAGGTCGCGGGCCGCCTGCTGCGCCAGTTTCAGGTCGCGGTCGGCCACGCCGTGGACCGGATACCCCTTCTCGGCCAGGGCCGCCGCCAGGCTGGTGCCCAGCCGGCCGGCCCCGATCAGTGATATCACCGGCTTTGCCATCGTGGTCCTCCTCTCATGATGTCGCCGGCCGTGGCGCCGGCCCGGACGGCATCCGCTCGCGGTGGTGGAAGAACAGGTAGTACGAGACCGCCGAGACCGCGTAGCAGACCGCGGTCAGGTAGTACGGGATGGCGTAGCCGTAGCGCTGCATCATCCAGCCCGAGGCGGCGGTCGACGCCGCCCACAGCAGGTTCCAGGACATGCTCATCACGCTGTTGGCCGTGGCCCGCAGCCGCTGCGGCAGCAGCTCCATGGCGAAGGCCGAGCCGATCGGCGTCGACATCTGCATCAGGCTGGCCCGGGCCCAGAACGAGGCCACCGCCACGGCCAGCACCCGCTCGGCGCCCAGCGAGACCAGGAACGGCAGCGACAGCAGCTCCATCAGCACCACGGTCCGCACCTTGCCGGCCCGCCGGGCGATGGCCGGCGCGGCCAGCACCGCCAGCAGCGTGAACACCTGCGACACCGAGAAATAGAACCCGATCTGCCCGCTGCCGGCGCCGAACCGCTTGACGAAATACAGGTTGAAGAACGGGATCACCAGCCCGGCGCCCAGGCCGATCCACAGGTTGCACCAGGCGAACTTGCCGATCAGCAGCCAGTCGCCCCGGCCCGCGGTCGCCGGCGTCCGTTGGCGCTCCGCCGCGGGCGGCGGCGCCTCGCTGATCCCCAGCAGCGGCAGCACCGCCGCGAACGACAGCAGCGCCGCCAGCACCAGCGTCATCCGGTATTGCAGGAACGGGTCGGCGGTGGCCAAGATCCGGCCGCAGGCCGCCGGCAGTTCCCCGCCCACCAGGCTGCCGACCACGCCCGCGGCCAGCATCACGGCGTAGGAGACCGAGAACAGGTGGGTGCGCTGCCGTTCGCTGCTGTTCTCCATCATGAACGGCGCCGTGGCCAGCCCGTAGACCGTGGCCGCGATGCCGCCCATGAAGCTGGCCGCCACCAGCAGCGCCCGCCCGGTGGTCAGCGCCCGCAGCAGCAGCAGCGCGCTGGACAGCAGCAGGCCCCAGACCATGGCCGGCTTGCGGCCGTAGCGGTCGGCGGCCAGGCCGGCGGGGATGGCGAATGCGCCCAGCGCCAGGCCGCCCAGCGACAGCATTCCCCCGATGAACGCCTCGTGGAACCCGGCCGCGTTGAGGTAGAGGTTGAAGATCACGCCGGCGATCGCGCCGCTGGCCGACATCAGGAACGTGGACAGCAGGTAGCGCCGGGCGTTGGGCGAGAATCCCCGCACCACCCGCCCGTAATCGGCGATGAACCGCAGCGCCCTCAGCACGGGCCGCCCGTCATCGCCGGTCGCGCATCGCGCGGACGATCATCTGTTCCAGCTCGCGCCGGCCGCCGCCGGTCAGGGCCGAGACGAAGGCGGCGTCCTGGTTGCCCCACCGCAGCTCGCCCAGCGTGTGGTCGTCCATCCGGTCGATCTTGTTGAACACCATCAGCTCGGGGCCGGCCGCGGCGATCTCCTGGAGCACGGCGCGCACCGCCTCGATCTCCTGCCGCCGCGCGGCGTGCGGCGTGTCGACCACGTGCAGCACCAGGTCGGCCTCCACCACCTCCTCCAGCGTGGCCCGGAACGAGGCCACCAGCTGGTGCGGCAGCCGGCGGATGAAGCCCACGGTGTCGGTCAGCAGGAACCGCTCGCCCCCCGCCAGCACCACCTGGCGGGTGGTGGCGTCCAGCGTGGCGAACAGCCGGTCCTCGACCTTGACCTTGGCCTTGGCCAGCAGGTTCATCAGCGTCGACTTGCCGGCGTTGGTGTAGCCCACCAGCGCCACCTGGAACATCCCAGAGCGCGACTTGCGCTGGGTGCGGCGCTGCTGCTCGACCCCCTTGAGGTCGCGCTTCAGTCGGGCGATGCGGTCGCGGATCTTGCGGCGGTCCAGCTCCAGCTGCTTCTCGCCCGGGCCGCGGGTGCCGATGCCGCCGCCGGGGTCCGACATCTCGATGCCGGCGCCGGTCAGCCGCGAGAAGCGGTAGAGCAGCTGCGCCAGCTCCACCTGGATCTTGGCCTCGGCGGTGCGGGCCCGCAGCGCGAAGATGTCCATGATCAGCTCGGCGCGGTCGATCACCCGGCAGCCGATGATCTCGCCCAGCTTGAAGGCCTGGCTGGGCGACAGGTCGTGGTCGAAGATCACCAGGCCGGCGCCGCTGCGCGCCGCCGCCAGGCCGATCTCCGCGGCCTTGCCCTTGCCGATGAAGGTGGCCGCGTCCGGCTTGGGCCGCCGCTGCACCTCGGTGTCGATCACCGCCGCGCCGGCGGTGTCGGCCAGCCGGGCCAGTTCCTGCAGCGACTCCTCTTCCTCCTGCGGGGAGCCGCGCCCCAATATGGTGCCGACCAGAATCGCCCGTTCTCTCACAATGGCCTCGTCAATGGTTGCTGGTGATTATATGCCGGAGGGTGCCGCAAAGTCAACCGCATTCCCGCGATGGATGAACAAAGCAGGACGCCATAGGCGCCCTGCTTGATGGACACCGGTCAGCATGCTCGGATCATCGCGCCAGGATCAGCCGTTCGACGATGGTCTGGTCGTTCCCCGCGCCTGCAGCGGGATGAAAGTTCAGCCTGAAGAGATAGACCCCGCTGGGTTGTTTCCGCCCTTGCCCATCGCGCCCGTCCCAAACC
>DATJQG010000409.1:0-9524 GCA_035506015.1 Candidatus Edwardsiibacteriota bacterium | reverse complement strand
GAATATAGATACTATTGCGGAACGTGCAGTTTATCCCGCACCAAGGTCGTTGAATGTCGCACCTGATAAAGCAACATCGCATGATGGAAGTAAAATTGCATATTATAAGCAAAACAAAATCTATATTTCTGATAAATCGGGTGGGGATCCATTAGTAATCGTAGGCGGGCATTTTATAGTGTCACCATCCGAGGGCTCAACCATTGCCTGGTCGCCGAATGATAAATACGTTGCATTTTGTGGCCAAACTGTAGGTGGTCAATTCTGGCCAACTTATAATTTGTACATTGTCCCAGTTAATAAAAAAAATCAAATCAAGACGCTTTGCTATAATATTGATTATATATTCTATTGGAAGTGACAAGCGAATAAACAGAGTGCCAAAAAAGAAAACAGAACATAGCACCGACGCGGCCGAGGCGAGGGAAGAGATGCAGCCCCTCGCCTTTGTCGCTGTGGACACCGAGACCACGGGCCTGGACGCGGATTCCGACGAGATCATCGAGATCGGCGCGGTCAGGTACGAGGGCGGCGCGGTCGCGGCCCGCTACCAGACCCTGGTGCGCGCCACCAAGAAGGTCCCGCCTTACGTCACGCAGCTGACCGGCATCCGCCAGCAGGATGTCGAGGCCGCACCGCCGATGGAGGCGGTCGTGGAGCCGCTGGCCGAGTTTTTGGGCGACCTGCCGCTGGTGATGCACAACGCGGCCTTCGACCGGGCATTCCTGTCCGGCCACATCAAGCTCGACGGCCGCTGCTGGGACAGCCTGACCATGGCGCGGGCGCTGCTGCCCGGGCTGAAGGGCCACAGCCTGCGCAACCTCTGCCGCACGTTCGGGATTGATCCCGGCCGGCCGCACCGCGCCGAGGACGACGCCGTTGCCACGGCGCTGGTGTTCGCCAAGCTGTACGACCAGCTGTGCGCGCTGGAGCCGGCGCTGATCGAGCGGATGGGGCACGTGGCCAACGCGGGCTACAAGCCGCTGTTCAACCAGGCGCTGGCCGTCAGCCGGGTCATGCCCCACGCGGCGAGCGTCCCCGAGGTCGAGGCGGAACGACCCGCAGCACCGGCGGCCGCGGCCGAGCGGGTGGACGACCTCGACCGAGTGTTCGGCAGGGACCAGGCGCTGGCGCGGGCCATGCCAGGGAATTTCGAGGAACGGGAGGAGCAGAAGCGGATGGCGGCCTCGGTGCTGGACGCCTTCGACGACCAGCACTACCTGTGCGTCGAGGCCGGCACCGGCACGGGCAAGAGCCTGGCCTACCTGGCCCCTGCCGCGATCTGGTCGCGCCGCAACCGCGAGCGGGTGATCGTCTCGACCCACACCAAGACCCTGCAGGAACAGCTGCACAACAAGGACGTGCCGCTGCTGCAGGCCGCGATCGGCCCGTTCAAGGCCTGCGTGCTGAAGGGCCGCAACAATTACCTCTGCCAGCGGCGCTGGCAGGAAGCGTCGCTCCACCCCGAGCTGTTTTTATCGCCCGGCGAGCGCGACGAGGCGCTGATCCTGTCCGTCTGGGCGGAGGCCACGCGCAGCGGCGACATCGCCGAGCACCGCGGCTTCACCGTGGCCCGCGCCGCGGCGCTGTGGTCCAAGATCTGCTCCGACCACACCGCCTGCCAGGGCGGCCGCTGCCGCGACTTCGAGCGCTGCTGGCTGCAGCAGGCCCGCCAGCGCGCCGAGCAGTCCGACATCGTGATCATCAACCACTCGCTGCTGTTCTCGGACCTGATCGCGCCCAGCCGGGTGGTGCCCGAATACCAGCGGCTGATCGTGGACGAGGCCCACAACGTGGAGCGGGTGGCCACCGACTTCCTGGGCTACACCATGGACCGCTGGGCGGTGCTGAAGTACCTGTCGACGCTGTTCACCCGGCACCCGGTCGAGGCCGGCCTGATCCCGGCCATCAACAAATGGCTGCGCCGCGGCGGCCCGGGCACGGCCGCCGAGCAGTCGATCGAGCGGGCGTCGCTGGCCATGGCCCAGCGCATCTTCGACGCCGTCAAGCTGGCCGAGCATTTCTTCAACCGCAAGTGGGACCTGGCCGACCCCAAGGGCCGGATGGAGAAGCGGCGCTACCGCGCGGGCGACGGCTTCCAGCAGCAGGTGCTGGAGGCGTCGTCGGAGCTGGGCGAGGCGCTGGAGGAGATCTCGAAATCGCTGGCGCTGCTCAACGAGTGGCTGGCCGACGTCGAGACCGAGGACCGCGACGAGCTGGACAACCTGCGGCAGGAGCTCGTCAGCCGCGGCCTGGAGGCGCGCGGCCTGGCGCAGACGCTGGGCCTGCTGGCCTGCGCCGACCAGCAGGGCTACATCTTCTGGATGGAGCCGATCGAGCGCAGCCAGAGCGTCAAGCTGGTGGCCGGGCCGCTGGAGGTGGGGACCATCCTGCACCTCAAGCTGTACGCCAGGGTCAGGACGGCCGTGTTCACCTCGGCCACGCTGGCGGTGGACGGCACGTTCGACTTCTTCAAGCAGCGCATCGGCCTGTCGCTGCTGGACAAGGACCTGGTCGAGTCCGAGGTGCTGGCCTCGCCGTTCGACTTCATGAGCCAGGCCGCGATCATCGTGCCGCAGTACCTGCCCTCGCCCAAGGAGCGCTCGTTCGACGAGAAGTTCACCGAGATGCTGTCCGGTGTGCTGTCGCGCCGCAAGGTCGGCACCCTGGTGCTGTTCACGGCCTTCGACCAGCTGCACCGCAGCTATTTCAAGATCAAGGAGCTGGGCGGCGTCAACCTGGCGGCCCAGGGCTTCGACGGCCATCCCGCCCAGCTGGTGGAGCGCTCGCTGACCGAGCAGCTGGTGATCTTCGGCACCAGCAGCTTCTGGGAGGGCGTGGACCTGCCGGGCGCGGCCTGCGAGCTGCTGATCATGGCGCGGCTGCCGTTTTCGGTGCCCAGCGACCCGCTGGTGCAGGCGCGCTGCGAGGCCATCGAGCGCGAGGGCGGGTCCTCGTTCCACCAGTACCTGCTGCCCGAGGCCGTGATCCGCTTCCGCCAGGGCTTCGGCCGGCTGATCCGCAGCAAGACGGACAAGGGGCTGGTGATCGTGGGCGACAGCCGGATCATCGCCCAGAACTACGGCCAGGTGTTCATCCGCTCGCTGCCCAAGATCCCGGTGATCGTCTGCAACAGCGCGGAGGAATTGAGGCAGAATTTAGTGCTGTGATCGATATCCCCTCAGGTAAAGAGGGGAACAGGGGGTGTGCCCTGGCGGTCATTGTGAGGAACGCTATTCCTCCTGCACAGGCGTGGCAATCAACTGGCTTATCACTGGTACTTTCTTGTGACCCCGCGCTAGTCAGGGAGTAAGCCCTGCTCGGGGCAGGCTCCGAAAGAACCAAAGGCTTGTCCTGAGAACGGCACCATGCCTTACAAACCGAAGGAAAGTCTTTTCCGCCCGGCGCTCGTTCGATGCTATGATAACCGTTGCCGGGATTTCATGAACATGCACTAAATCGGGTCGGCAACACATGAAATCCTTCCCCGGCAACTAAACAAACGCACGCGCGCCGATGGCGGGACCACCGGTCGCTACCCCGCATTCTGGTGATCGTCAGCGACAGCGTGGAGGAGCTGAAGAACAATCTCCTCCGATGATCCGATCTTTCCGGTGATAAGCGGTCAAGGTCCATGGCCTTGGCCGCTTGTTTTATTGCCTTGTCAGCCAAGCGCTTGGCCGATTGTCCTTGACTTATAAGCCATTTAGTGGTAAAATATTAGTCTATTTATGGCGCAAAAGAACAATTACATCGTCGACTGGATCTTCGAGGACCCGTTCGACTGATTTACCCGACGTAGTACCGTTGAACGTACAACGTTGAACGAGGCCGTTCGGCGTTGCACCGTCCGCGGTTTTTTAGTTTCCATTCCCCATTCCCATTTCCCTTTAACCATTCACAATAAAGGATACAGCCATGGCCAAGAAGAGAGTATTGATCATGGGAGCCGCGGGCCGCGATTTCCACAATTTCAACGTCTACTTCCGCGACAACAAGGACTACCAGGTGGTGGCCTTCACCGCCACGCAGATCCCGGACATCGCCGGCCGCAAGTACCCGGCCGCCCTGGCCGGCAAGCTGTACCCCAAGGGCATCCCGATCTTCGACGAGAAAGATCTAACGAAGCTGATCGCCACGCTGAAGGTCGAGCAGGTGGTGTTCGCCTATTCCGACCTGCCGTACGCCTACGTGATGGGCAAGGGGGCCGTGGTCAACGCCGCCGGCGCCGACTTCATCATGCTGGGCCCCGACGCCACCATGGTCAAGTCCAAGAAGCCGATGATCTCGGTCTGCGCGGTGCGCACCGGCTGCGGCAAGAGCCAGACCACCCGCCGGGTGATCGAGATCCTGATGGCGATGGGCAAGAAGGTGGTGGCCATCCGCCATCCCATGCCCTACGGCGACCTGGCCAAGCAGAAGGTGCAGCGCTTCGCGACGGTCCAGGACCTGGCCAAGCACCACTGCACCATCGAGGAGATGGAGGAGTACGAGCCGCACGTGGTGCGCGGCAACGTGATCTACGCCGGCGTGGACTACGAGGCCATCGTCCGCCAGGCCGAGAAGGAGGCCGACGTCATCGTCTGGGACGGCGGCAACAACGACTTCCCGTTCTATAAATCGGACCTGGAGATCGTGGTGGTCGACCCGCACCGGCCGGGCCACGAGCTGTCGTACTACCCGGGCGAGGTCAACCTGCGGCGGGCCGACGTGGTGGTGATCAACAAGGAGGACAGCGCCAGCAAGGAGAACATCGCGCTGGTCAAGCAGAACATCGCCAAGGCCAACCCGGCGGCGGTGGTGATCGACGCCAACTCGCCGGTGACGGTGGAGAAGGGCGAGACCATCCGCGGCAAGAAGGTGCTGGTGATCGAGGACGGCCCGACCCTGACCCACGGCGAGATGAAGTACGGCGCCGGCGTGGTGGTGGCCCAGAAGTTCGGCGCGGCCGCGATGGTCGACCCGCGGCCCTACGCGGTGGGCACCATCGACGGCACGTTCAAGAAGTACCCCGGCATCGGCGTGCTGCTGCCGGCGATGGGCTACTCCAAGCAGCAGATCGCCGACCTGCAGGCCACCATCAACAACACGCCCTGCGACCTCTACGTGATCGGCACCCCGATCGACCTGCGGCGGCTGGTGACCTTCCCCAAGCCGGCGCTGCGCGTGGAGTACGAGCTGGCCGAGATCTCCAAGCCCGACCTGGCCGAGGTCATCAAGAAGAAGATCAAGTTCAAGAAATAATTTTCTGCCACGGAGACACGGAGGCACAGAGGGTCTTCCATTGTACCTGATCAGGAATCCCTGCTATAATAGATTCTCTGTGTCTCTGTGACCTCTGTGGCAAACAGGCGTATGAGCAGCAACAAGACCGCCGTGGTGGCGCTGGGCGGCAACGCCATCGGCGCCACGGGCACAGAGGACATCCACCAGCAGTTCGCCAACACCCGGATGGCGATCGACGGCATCATGCCGCTGATCAAGCGGGGCTACAACATCGCCATCTCGCACGGCAACGGGCCGCAGGTGGGCAACGCCCTGCTGCGCGTGGAGCGCACGTTCCCCGGCCTGCCGGCGCTGCCGCTGGGCGTGATCGTGGCCGACACCGAGGGCGGCATGGGCTACATGATCGAGCAGTGCCTGCAGAACCGGCTGAAGGCCGAGGGCATCGCGCGCGACGTGGTGACCATCGTCACCCAGGTGGTGGTCGACCGGGACGACCCCTCGATCCGCAACCCCTCCAAGCCGATCGGGCCGTACTACAGGGCCGAGGAGGTCGAGGGCCTCAAGCAGCGGGGCTGGACCGTCAAGGACGACGCCGGCCGCGGCTTCCGCCGCTTCGTGCCGTCGCCCATCCCGCGGGCCATCGTCAACCGGCGGGTGCTGAAGCAGCTGGTGGCCGAGGGCACGGTGGTGATCACCGCCGGCGGCGGCGGCGTGCCGGTCTACGTCGACGGCCAGGGCGGCTACGAGGGCGTGGACGCGGTGATCGACAAGGACCGCGCCAGCGCCGTGGTGGCGCGGGACATCGGCGCCGGCACCTTGCTGATCCTGACCCAGGTCGAGAAGGTATCGCTCAATTACAAGAAACCGGACCAAAAAGATCTCGACGTACTCACACTTGCCGAGGCCAGAACGTACATGACCGAAGGTCATTTCGCGGCCGGCAGCATGGGACCCAAGGTCGAGGCGGCCATCCAGTTCCTGGAGTACGGCGGCGAGCAGGTGATCATCACCTCGCTGGACAAGGCGGGCGCCGCGGTGCAGGGCACCGCCGGCACCCGGATCACGCAGTAGCCGGCCGCGCCCGGCCGCCGCGCGGCGGCGTTCCCGGTCCCGATATACTTGCAGAAGTATATATAACGTAGCCAGGTTTTTCATCGCTACACAATCACAATTTTTTCGTAGAGAACGGAGCGGCAATGAACTTATTCGTGGGCAGCCTCGCCCGGGACGTGGTCGACGAGGATCTGCGGGAAGCGTTCGCGGTGTACGGCTCGGTGGAATCGGCCGTGGTGATCAAGGACCGGGCCACCGGGCAGTCCAAGGGGTTCGGGTTCGTCGAGATGCCGGTCAAGGCCGAGGCCATGAAGGCCATCGACGCGCTGTCGGGGCGCCACATGCTGAAGGGCAAGATCATCATGGTCAATGAGGCCCGACCCAAGGGCGAGAGCCGGGGCGGCGGCGGGCGCCGCTGGTAGTCTGCCCGCTCGGCTGAGCGCGTCCCCGTGACCAACCAGGAATCATCGATCGAGAGGAGGACCAGGGATACAAGATATTCATATCATCAATGCCCATGAATTCTCGTAGTCCTGGTCCCCTCATTTTCCCGTCCCCCGCGCGGCGGACCGCGCCCCGATGCCCCGGTCCCCTGACGACGCCATTTTTTTATCGACCAATAGCAACGGAGGCTGTATGGCCAAGAACATGACGGTGGAGGAGGCCCGCGCCGAGATCGAGCGCGATTTCAAGCAGGGCTACGACCTGCCGGTCTACGTCTACCGGCCGTGGTGCAAGTCCTGCGAGATCTGCGTGGCGCTCTGCCCCAAGCATGTGCTGGAGATGGGCGAGGACCGCAAGCCCAAGGTGGCGCGGCCCGGCGACTGCATCCAGTGCCGGATCTGCGAGCTGCACTGCCCGGACCTGGCGATCTTCGTGGCCAAGGAGCGCGGCAAATGAGCGGCACCATCAGACTGCTGCAGGGCAACGAGGCCTGCTCCGAGGGCGCCATCTACGCCGGCTGCGACTTCTTCGGCGGCTACCCGATCACGCCCTCGACCGAGGTGGCCGAGGAGATGGCGCGGCTGCTGCCCAAGCACGGCGGCAAGTTCATCCAGATGGAGGACGAGATCGCCGGCATCGCCACCATCCTGGGCGCGGGCGCGGCCGGGGCCAAGGCCATGACCGCCACCTCGGGGCCGGGCTTCTCGCTGATGATGGAGCTGCTGGGCTACGGCTGCATGGCCGAGATCCCCTGCGTGATCGTCAACGTGCAGCGGGCCGGCCCGTCCACCGGGCTGCCCACCAAGGGCGCCCAGGCCGACATGATGCAGGCCCGCTGGGGCACCCACGGCGACCACCCGGCCATCGCGCTGTGCCCGGCGTCGATCTACGAGAGCTTCGAGCTGACGGTGGCGTCGTTCAACCTGGCCGAGCGCTACCGCATCCCGGTGCTGCTGATGCTGGACGAGTTCATCGGCCACATGCGCGAGAAGATGGCGGTGCCGGCGCCGGGCGAGCTGGCGGTCTACACCCATCCCCGGCCCAGCGTGCCGCCGGCCGGCTACCAGCACTACGGCGACGGCACCAGCGTGGGCGGGGCCTACGCCGCGATGGGCACGGGTTACCGCTTCAACATCACCGGCCTGACCCACGACAAGATGGGCTTCCCCACCGGCCGGATCGACGAGATCAACTGGAAGATGGACCGGCTGCTGGCCAAGATCGAGGACCACCGCGACGAGCTGGTGGACGTCGAGGAGGAGTTCCTGGAGGACGCCGAGATCGTGCTGTTCGCCTACGGCGGCGCGGCCCGCACGGCCCAGGAGGCGGTGCGGATGGCCCGGGCCAAGGGGATCAAGGCAGGGCTGCTGCGACCCCGCATCATCTGGCCGTTCCCGGACAGGGTGGTGGCCCAGGCGCTGGCCAAGTGCAAGGTGATGCTGGCGGTCGAGCTCAACCAGGGCCAGCTGATCGGCGAGGTGCAGCGCGTCAACCGCAGCAACACCAGGGTGGTCCCGGTGCTGCGCTACGACGGCGAGATCATCACCCCCGACCAGATCATCAAAGCGGTGGAGGCCAACTCATGATCACGATGCACCCCGCCTTCGAAATGCTGCGGCCGGGCAAGAAGTTCCCGACCGTGTGGTGCCCGGGCTGCGGCCACGGCATCGTCCAGGGCGCCATCATCCGCGCCGTGCAGAAGCTGGGCATCCCGCGCGACGAGATGGTGATGGTCTCGGGCATCGGCTGCTCGTCCCGGATGCCGGTGTACGTGGACTTCAACTCGCTGCACACCGCGCACGGCCGCGCCATCGCCTTTGCCACCGGCGTCAAGCTGCACAACCCCAAGCTGCACGTGATCGTGATCACCGGCGACGGCGACGCCCTGGCCATCGGCGGCAACCACTTCATCCACGCGGCGCGGCGCAACGTCGAGCTGACGGTGATCCTGCTGAACAACAACATCTACGGCATGACCGGCGGCCAGTACTCGCCGACCACGCCGATCGGCAAGCGGGCCAGCACCGCGCCCTACGGCACGGCCGAGCGCGACTTCGACCCCTGCGCCCTGGCCCAGGCCGCCGGCGCGGTGTTCTCGGCCCGCGGCACGGTGTTCGGGGTGGTGGAGCTGGAGAAGATGATCGAGCAGGCGCTGGCCAAGAAGGGGTTCGCCTTCGTCGAGGCCCTCAGCCCCTGCCCGACGCTCTACGGCCGGCTCAACCGCGAGGGCAACGCCGTCAAGATGATCCAGTGGCAGAAGGAGAACACCATCAACGCCAAGGCCGCGGCCAAGCTGCCGCCGGAGAAGGCGGCCGGCAAGATCGTCACCGGGGTCTTCCACGACGGCGAGGTGGCCGCCTACACCGACGTCTACCAGGGCATCATCGACAAGGCCCAGGGCAAGTAGCGGGCACGGCGCGCCGTGCCCCAACCACAGGGAGCGAATATGAAGGATAAATACCAGATCAGGCTGTCGGGCTCGGGCGGGCAGGGCATGATCACCGCCGGGGTGATCCTGGCCGAGGCCGCCGGCGTCCATGACGGCAAGAACGTGGTGCAGTCGCAGAGCTACGGGCCCGAGGCCCGCGGCGGCGCCAGCAAGGCCGAGGTGATCATCGCCGACCAGGCCATCTATTTCCCCAAGGCCACGGCCATCGACATCCTGCTGGCCATGACCCAGGAGGCGTGGGACAAGTACAGCGATGACCTGAAACCGGATGGCATCGCCATCGTCGATTCGTTCTACGTCAAGAGCACCGGCCGTTCCGGCGTCTACGCGCTGCCGCTGTCGCAAACAGCGC
>DATJQG010000408.1:0-2501 GCA_035506015.1 Candidatus Edwardsiibacteriota bacterium | reverse complement strand
GTCAAGGGGCCGGGGGCCGGCCGCGAGTCGGCCATCCGGTCGCTGCAGGCCTCGGGCCTGGAGATCTCGGCCATCCGCGACGTGACGCCGGTGCCGCACAACGGCTGCCGGCCGCCCAAGCGGCGCCGGGTCTAGCCCCGCGCCGGCGTGTCGGCCGGCGCCCCACGACCAGAAATCATTACGGAGGTTCGACCATCCATGGCCAGATACAAGGACGCACGCTGCAAGCTGTGCCGGCGCGAGGGCATGAAACTGTTCCTGAAGGGCGAGCGCTGCAACACGGCCAAGTGCGCATTCGAGCGGCGGGGCTACCCGCCGGGCGAGCACGGCAAGGACATGAAGAAGCAGACGGGCTACAGCATCCACCTGCGCGAGAAGCAGAAGGTGCGGCGGATCTACGGCATCCTGGAGCGGCAGTTCCGCAAGTACTTCGAGAAGGCCGCCGCCCTCAAGGGCGTCACCGGCGAGAACCTGCTGTCGCTGCTGGAGCGGCGGCTGGACAACGTGGTGTTCCGGCTGGGGCTGGCGCCGTCGCGCGCGGCCGCCCGGCAGCTGATCCTGCACGGGCACTTCCTGGTCAACGACCGGATGGTCAACGTGCCGTCGTTCTCCCTGCGCGCCGGCGACGTCATCAGCGTCAAGGAGAAGAGCAAGGAGAACGTGATCATCAAGGACACGGCCGACAAGACCAAGGGCCGGCCGATCGCCACCTGGCTGGAGCTGGACCGCGCCAAGCTGGCCGGCAAGGTGGTCTCCCTGCCCACCCGCGACGCCATCGGCCTGCCCATCAACGAGCAGCTGATCGTCGAGCTCTACTCCAAGTAAGCTGACTCGCGGGGGCCTGCCTCGCCGGGACGCGTCTCAGCGCCCGGTATGATTCAAGCTTTAACGATGGAGGCATAGTGGACCATGATTAAGTGGCGCAGCTTGCAGATGCCCAAGGGCATTACCATAGAGGAAAGTTCCTTCACCGACAAATTCGGCCGGTTCGTGGCCGAGCCGCTGGAGCGGGGCTACGGCCTGACGCTGGGCAACGCCCTGCGGCGGGTGCTGCTGTCGTCGATCCCGGGCGCGGCGGTGGTGGCGGTCAAGATCGAGGGCGTGCTGCACGAGTTCTCCACCATCCCCGGCATCGTCGAGGACGTCACCGAGATCGTGCTCAACCTCAAGCAGATCAGGCTGCGGCTGCACTCCGAGCACCCCAAGACCCTGTACCTCAAGGCCAACAGCAAGGGCGTGGTCAAGGCCTCGGCCATCGACGGCGACGCCGACGTCGAGATCCTGACCCCCGACCAGCACATCGCCACGCTGTCCGAGGACGGCAACCTGCGGATGGAGCTGACCGTGGACCACGGCCGCGGCTACGTGCCGGCCGAGGTGTTCCGCAAGTCGTACAACTCGATCGGCCTGATCCCGCTGGACGCCTCGTTCTCGCCGGTGGTCAAGGTCAACTTCCAGGTGGAGAACTGCCGGGTGGGCGAGCGCACCGACTACGACCGCCTGATCGTCGACGTCCACACCGAGGGCACGGTGCGGCCGGACGAGGCCGTGTCCCACGCCGCCAAGCTGCTGCGCGACCACCTGGGCCTGTTCCTGTCGTTCGGCGAGGAGGCCGAGGAGCCCAAGGAGGAAAGCGGCGATTCCGACTACCTCAAGATGCGCGACCTGCTGAACAAGCCGGTGGAGGAGCTGGAGCTGTCGGTGCGGTCGGCCAATTGCCTGCGGGCCAACAACATTTTCACCATCGGCGACCTGGTGCACAAGACCGAGAGCGAGATGCTGAAGTACCGCAACTTCGGCCGCAAGTCCCTGGCCGAGCTGATCGAGATCCTCAAGGCCATGAACCTGTCGTTCGGCATGAAGGTCGACCAGTACGTCGACGTCAAGAAGAAGAAATAATCCCTTCGATCGCGCCGGTTATTGATCGTCACCCTGAGAACGGCATCGTGCCTTGCAAATTGAAGGGCGACGGAACCATCCCTCAGTTCGTCGGGCTTGGCAGAGGTCTCGGGATGACATCATGGTGATCGCGGCGCGGCACAGTGATAGTAAGCATCAATCAGATCAATTCGGATAAGGACAGATGAGACACCGCAAGAAGACGTTCAAGCTGCAGCGCACCCGGTCGCACCGGGCGGCCTTGGTCTCCAATATGGTCACATCGCTGTTCAAGCACGAGAAGATCCGCACCACCGACGCCAAGGCCAAGGCCGTGCGCGGCATCGCCGAGCATATCATCGCCGTCGCCAAGCGCGGCGACCTGGCGGCCCGGCGGCGGTGCGCGCAAACGGTCAAGGACCCGGCCGTGCTGCGCAAACTGTTCGCGGTGATCGCGCCCCGGATGAAGGACAAGACCTCGGGCTTCGTCTCGGTCACCAAGCTGTGGCCCCGGCCCGGCGACGCGGCCCTGATGGCGGTCATGGAGCTGCACGGCGCGCCCGACAAGCCGGCGAAGGAAGAAAAGAAGGCCGGGAAAAAAGAGAAGAAATAATTCCGGCCCA
>DATJQG010000407.1:0-4845 GCA_035506015.1 Candidatus Edwardsiibacteriota bacterium | reverse complement strand
GTGCTGTCGGCCCACCATCCCGACACCAACGTCCAGAACGTCAGCAACGCCAACGGCCTGTCCGTCGCCAACGATTTCCCGCTGGGGGAGTGGCTGGGGAAGCTGACGACGCTGCGCAGCCACGCCAAGGACGACTCGGCCGAGGCCGGGTCGCCGCGCTGGCTGCTGATCCAGATGGAGTCGCTGGTCAAGAACTGGCAGGGCGTCCAGGTCAGCTTCAAGCAGGACAAGAGCAATTCGGCCTACGGCCTGCTGCGGCGGCCCAACGTCTGGTACCAGCTGGGCTGGCAGCGGCAGCCCGTGGGGCTGGACCGCTTCGGGCAGAACGGCAGCGACGCCCAGCGGCTGGACAACGCCTACACGGCCAATTCCCAGGCTCGGCTGGGGCCGGTCAACCTCAGCGGCAGCTGGGGCCGCACCGACAGCTGGAACACCAGCGGCGCGGTCACCAACTACAGCCGCACCGACAACTGGCCCACCCTGCGCGCCGACGTCACCTCGGTCGAGCGGCTGTGGCCCCAGGCCCTGACCTCGTCGCGGCTGGCCTCGTCATACAGCCTGACCCGCGAGCGCAACTGGCAGCAGGAGCATGTGCTCTCCCGCGAGGCGCTGCGGAAGAATTTCACGCCGCTGGTGGAGTGGAGCGCCAGCTGGCGGCCCAAGTTCTCCACCAGCATGTCGTACGAGTACACGACCATCGACCTCCGGGAACCCAACCTGGGCTACCCCAGCGGCTGGCGCCGCGACTACTCCGTCACCAAGAAGTTCACCGGCAACATCTCCTACGCGTTCACGGCGGAGAAGGGCTTCTCGCTCAAGCTGTGGAAGCTGGGGCGCAAGCGCTTCAAGTTCGCCAACGAGCTGCGGCTGTCGCTGTCCGGCAGCTACGGCATCCGCACCCAGAAGCTGCTCGACGCCATCGCGGCGGAGGCCGACGCCGAGTACACGGCCAACAACCAGGACCTGGACGTCAGCACGTCGGCGGAGTACCGCTTCTCCAACAGCATCACCGCCTCGCTGACGGCGAACTACGGCACCAGCAAGAACCTGATCAACTCGGTGTCCGATTCCAAGCGCTACGGGCTGAACATGCTGGTCAACATCATTTTCTGATGCCAACGGCGATCGCGGAGCAACGCATATGATCGGGCTGACCCCGGACGAGAAGAAGGTGATCATCTTTTTCCTGGCGGTCAACGCCGTCGGGCTGGGCCTGCTGGCCTACAAGCGGGCGCACCCGTCGCAGCTGCCCGGCCTGCGGGAGACCGCGGCCGGCCTGCCCGCCGCGGCCGACAGCATGGCGGCCGCGCCGCCGACGGCGCCGGCGGAGTTCGGCCGGCCCAAGAAGGAGCTGCTGACCGGCAGGATCGACATCAACCGGGCCGACGAGGGCCTGCTGCAGCGCCTGCCCGGCATCGGGCCGGCCATGGCCAAGCGGATCGTCGACTACCGCCGCAGCGAGGGCGGGTTCAAGAGCGTGCGGGAACTCGGCGAGGTCAAGGGGATCGGCAGGAAGAAACTTAAACTCTTATTGGAACATGTTTCCGTAGGCCCTTGATAAAATTATAAGTTAAACCTCTTGACATTTTTTCTCCCATTGTGATATAGTAAATCGTACCAATGGAGGGTCAACGATGGCGATAAAGCTGGGCGACATGCTGGTCCAGGCCGATCTGATCAAGAAGGAGCAATTGGACAAGGCGCTGGCCGAACAGAAGAGCACCGGCGCGCGGCTGGGGGCCTGCCTGATCAAGATGGGCTTCATCACCGAGGACGCCATCACCGATTTCCTGGGCAAGCAGCTGGGCGTGCCGACCGTCAATCTCGGCGCCAAGGAGATCGATCCGGCGCTGCTCAAGCTGATCCCGGCCGACACCGCGCGCAAGTTCCAGATCGTGCCGGTGCAGCGCACCGGGCGCACGCTGTTCGTGGCGATGTCCAACCCGGCCGATGTCTTCACCATCGAGGACATCCAGTTCCTGACCGGGTTCGAGGTCAAGCCGATGGTCTGCGCCGAGACATCGATCGAGAAGACCATCGACCGTCTGTACGGCACCCAGGCCAGCGCCGACGCCCTCAAGGCGCTGGACGCCGAGGCCACCGACAACCTGGAAGTGGTCGACAAGAACGACGAGGAGGTCGCCACCCAGGCCGAGATCGACTCGACGCCGGTGGTCAAGCTGGTGCAGAGCATCCTGATGGACGCCATCAAGAAGGGCGCCTCGGACATCCACATCGAGCCCTACGAGAAGGTGCTGCGGGTGCGCTTCCGGATGGACGGCGTGCTGCAGGAGGTGATGTCGCCGCCACGCCGCATCGCCGCCGCCGTGGCCTCGCGCATCAAGGTGCTGTCCAAGCTCAACCTCACCGAGCGCCGCCTGCCCCAGGACGGCCGCTGCTCGGTCAAGCTGGCCGACCGCAACGTCGACCTGCGCGTCTCCACCATGCCCATCAAGTACGGCGAGAAGATCTGCATCCGCGTGCTGGAGCAGAGCGCGCTGGGCGGCGGGCTGACCACGCTGGGCATCGAGGGCAAGGCGCTCAACGACTTCGTCAACGCCACCACCCGGCCCCAGGGCATGATCCTGGTGACCGGCCCCACCGGCTCGGGCAAGACCCGCACGCTGTACTCGGCGATCTACCAGCTCAACAAGCCCGGCGTCAACATCGTCACCGCCGAGGACCCGGTGGAGTACGACATGATGGGCATCAACCAGGTCAACGTCCAGCCCGAGATCGGCTACACCTTCGAGAAGGCGCTCAAGGCCTTCCTGCGGCAGGACCCCAACATCGTGCTGGTGGGCGAGATCCGCGACCGCGGCACCGGCGAGATCGCCATGACCGCGGCCATGACCGGCCACCTGGTGCTGTCGACCCTCCACACCAACGACGCGCCGTCCACCCTCAACCGGCTGCTCGACATGGAGATCCCGCCGTTCCTGATCGCGGCCACCGTCACGCTGATCGAGGCCCAGCGCCTGGTGCGGCGCGTCTGCAAGAGCTGCAAGGCCCCGGTGCCGTTGGAGGAGTACGCCGAGCTGATCCGGAAGATGGGGGTCGACCCGGCCACGCTGCAGGGCGTCCAGTTCATGCGGGGCAAGGGCTGCGCCGAGTGCAACCAGACCGGGTACAAGGGCCGGGTCGGCATCTTCGAGGTGCTGCCGGTGGGGCCGGAGATCCGCAGGATGATCATCGCCCGCAAGTCGACCGACGAGATCCGGGCCGAGGCCGAGCGCCTCGGCATGCTGAGCCTGCGGCAGGCGGTGCTGGACAAGGCCAAGCAGGGCCTGACCACGCTGGAAGAAGCGGTGCGCGAGACGGTGTCCGAATGACCGCCGGCGGCGGGTTTAGCATTTTGAATTTATAATTTTGGTACGGTAATCGATGTCCCTCAAGATCGGCGACATGCTCCTCAAGGCGGGGCTGATCTCCGGCGAACAGCTGGACAAGGCCCTGGTCGAGCAGAAGGGCTCGGGCAGCCGGCTGGGCTCGATCCTGGTGAAGCAGGGGTTCATCACCGAGGACGAGATCGTCCAGTTCCTGTCCAAGCAGTTCAACGTGCCGGCGGTCAACCTGCGCGAGTACAAGATCGACCCCACGCTGGTCAAGCTGATCCCGTCGCAGGTCGCCCAGAAGTACGGGATCCTGCCGCTGTCGCGCCTGGGCCGGGTGCTGACGATCGCCGCGGTCAACCCCAACGACGCGCTGGCGATGGAGGACATCAAGTTCTCGACGGGGTTCGACGTCAAGCCGGTGGTGGCGTCCGAGGCGGCGATCTGGGAGGCCATCGACAAGCAGTACGGCTCGGCCGGGATGCTCGAGGACATGATGAAGTCCCTCAAGGCCGAGGAGAGCGAGGTGACCGACGGGCTGGACGGCGACCTCGAGGTGCTGGAGGACGAGAAGAAGGACGACGGCGACGCCGCCTCGGAGATGTCGGCCGCCATCGAGAACTCGCCGGCGGCCAAGCTGATCAACAGCCTGATCGCCGAGGCCGTCAAGCGGCGGGCCTCGGACATCCACATCGAGCCCTACGAGAAGGACATGCGGGTGCGGATGGCCGTGGACGGCTCGCTGCACGAGGTGATGCAGCCGCCGCTGCGGATGAAGGGCTCGCTGGTGGCCCGCGTCAAGATCATCTCCAAGCTCAAGGTCGAGGAGAAGCGCCTGCCCCAGGACGGCCGCATCCGGATGAACGTGCTGGACAAGCCGATCGACATCCGGGTCTCGATCATCCCCACCGCCTACGGCGAGAAGATCGCCATGCGCGTGCTGGACCGCACCTCGGTCAGCTTCGACATCAACAAGTTCGGGTTCGGCGAGAAGGCGCTGCGGGACCTGCTGAAGGGCGTGCACACGCCGTTCGGCATCGTGCTGATCACCGGCCCCACCGGCAGCGGCAAGACCACCACCATGTACGCCTGCATCGAGGAGCTCAACGAGCCCGACACCAACATCATGACCGCCGAGGAGCCGGTGGAGTTCTCGCTCAACGGCATCAACCAGGTGGCGGTCAAGGAGGAGGGCGGCACCACGTTCGCCGCGGCCCTCAAGGCCTTCCTGCGGCAGGACCCCAACATCATCATGGTCGGCGAGATCCGCGACAAGGAGACGGCCGAGATCGCCATCCGGAGCTCGCTGACCGGCCACCTGGTGATGTCGTCGGTCCACACCAACAGCGCCGCCCTGACCATCACCCGGATGGTCGACATGGGCGTCGAGCCTTTCATGATCGCCAGCTCGCTTTTGACCGTGCTCTCGCAGCGGCTGGTGCGCAAGATCTGCCAGAGCTGCAAGGAGGAATACCGCCCCGACGACAACCTGGTGCGCGAGTTCCTGGGCGGC
>DATJQG010000406.1:0-7208 GCA_035506015.1 Candidatus Edwardsiibacteriota bacterium | reverse complement strand
CACGTCAACAAGCCGCTGTACCCGGCGATCGAGCGGGCGGTGGCCAGGGGCGTGCACGTCTTCATGACGGTGCAGACGCTGTGGGGCTACGTCCACATGTTCGTCTACGACACCGGGCGCGACCTGATGGCCAAGGGCGTGATCCCCCTGGAGAACATGCTGCCCGAGGTGGCCTACATCAAGCTGGGCTGGGTGCTGGGGCAGACGAATGATCCGAACGAAGTGCGGCGGATGATGCTGACGCCGATCAACGATGACATCACGCCGCGCGAGCCGTACAACGGCTACCTGATCCTGCAGGGCGGCGTGCCCGAGGTCGAGGAGTTCATCCGCCGGGTGCACAAGTAGACCGAACGACAAGGAGGGTCGCATGAAGCGATGCCTGCCCGTCGGCCTGGTGCTGGCACTCCTGCTGGGCGTCGTGGGACTGGTGCCCGCCTTTCCGGCACGCGCCGACGAAAGCGAGCAGTACCTGTTCGACCATGTCGGCAACTGGACGTTCACCCTCAACCCGAAGGGCCATATCGGCCCCGGCAGCTACGCCATGACCGCGGCCGAGCAGGCGCAGTACGCGGCCAAGCTGGAGCGACTGGCGGCGATCGTCCACGACGCGCCGACGCTCGACCCGCCGCGCGGCATCGACGCCGCGGTCACCGGCTCGGTCGGCGTCCCGTACGACGAGAACGGCGAATGCCGGCCGCCGTACAGGACGCAGCGGGTGGTCAGCGAGCTGCGGCTCGTCCTCAAATATTACTATATGGACCAGGGAAAGGCCGCCGTCCACCCGTACCCCGCGAACATGGACGTCGACTTCAACAATACCCTGCCGCCGATCATGGGGTGCGAGCAGGGCGACCTGAAGGACGACCGCGGGCGGACGGTCTACCGGATGCCTGCGGAGCTCCGGAAGGTGGGCGGATATCCGCTGTACCGCAATCTGGTGATGCTGATCACGCTTCCCGGCCGGCCCTTCTGGTTGCCCGTGTCGCGGGAGCAGTACCTGCGCGCACTGATGACGCGGGCGGCGGCCGACGGCGAGGGCACCTACAAGATGCTGCTCGACCTGTACCGCAAGGAGCTCGACGCGCTGACCACCGGGCAGCGCAGGTCCCAGGCCTACATCGGGGCCGGCATCAAGCCGTCCGGGCTCTGCGAGCCCGGCGACGAGGACGCCAGCCCCGTGGTGACCATCAATCCCGACTACTTCGATCCCACGCTGCCGCGCACCGCCGTGCAGCTGATCACCATCCGCTGGTACACGGCCTCGAACGCCGTCGACTTCACCGCCCCGGTCCGGCCGCAGGACGGCGACAACCCGGCCGAGGTGCGCATCTCGGAGCTGCTGGAGGCGCTGGACTACCGGAAGATCGCCGCGCTGCTGGACACGGGTGGCAGGTAACGGATAGCCGGGACCATGCCAGGAATGCGTTGAATACGACCAGTTTGGTCTTATCATAGACACCAGAGCGGTGTCGGCGGACAACGATTAACAAAGAGCGGCTGCCCATGCACAATAAACTCGCCATCGTCTTCACCGGCGGCACCATCGCCATGAAGGCCAGCAAGCGCCAGGGCGGCGCCGTGCCGGCCCTGACCGGCCGCGAAATATTGCGCCAGGTGCCGGCGCTGAAGAGGCTCTGCACCGTGGAGGTCCGCGACTTCGGCCAGTACCCCGGCCCGCACATGACACCAAAATTGATGCTGGAATTATCTGGTGTGGTCAGGCAATACCTGTCACGTAGTGACATCGCGGGCGTGATCGTCACCCACGGCACCGACACGCTGGAGGAGACCGCCTATTTCCTGGACCTGGCGCTGCGCACGCCCAAGCCCGTTGTGGTGGTGGGTGCGATGAAGGACTGCACCGAGCTGGGCTGGGACGGGCCGTCCAATCTGCTGGGCGCGGCGCGCACGGCGATCAGCCCCGCGGCCCGCGGCCGCGGGGTGCTGGTGTTCCTCAACGACACCATCAACTCGGCCAGCGAGGTCACCAAGACCAGCACCGACAGCTTCGAGACCTTCCGCAGCCCCGACCTCGGCCCGCTGGGCTGGGTGGACCGCGACCAGGTGCTGTTCTACCGCCAGCCGATGTTCCGCGAGAACTACGCGGTCCGGCGGATCGAGCCGGGGGTCGAGCTGCTGAAGATGGCCGTGGGCATGGACGATCGGCTGATCCGCTTCGCGGTCGACTCCGGCGCGCGGGGGCTGGTGATCGAGGGCATGGGGCGGGGCAACGTGCCGCCGGCCGTCGTGCCGGGCATCGCCGACGCCATCAAGCGAGGATTGCCCGTGATCCTGTGCTCGCGCTGCATCGGCGGAAGAGTCCTCGACACCTATGCCTACGAGGGCGGCGGCCATCAACTCAGGAAACTGGGGGTCATATTGGGCGGGTTGCTGCCGGGCCAAAAGGCGCGGATCAAGCTGATGATCCTGCTGGGGCAGGGGATGGCCGTGCCGCGCATCAAGCGGGCCTTCGAGTGCCGGGAGTATTCCTGCGATAGATAGGCCGCGCCGATGCGCTGGCAACAGCCGACATACGCCAGGCTGCTGGCGGTCCATCTGGGGCGGTCCGAGGTGCTGGGGCTGGTCGGGCGGTTCGAGGACGCGCTGGCCGCGCTGGCCGTTGCCCGCCCCGTGATCCCGGCGGCCCACCGCTCGGCGTACGAGGCCGCGACCGAGCGGCTGCACCTCGACAACCAGCGCTGCCGCCTGCTGATGCTGCAGGGCCGGCTGCAGGAGGCGATGGGGGCGGGGCGGGCGGCCCTGGCCCAGGCGCGGGCCATCGAACAACGGCCGCTGTCGGGGCGGGCGGCCACGGTCGTCGCCGGGTGCTACAGCGCCCTGGGGACGGTGTTCCGGAACCTGGGCCAGCATGCCCCAGCGCTGGAGCACCTGCAGCAGGCCCTCGCCGTCGCAGAGGCGGCGGGTGACCGCGAGCGGATCGGCTCCATCAGCGCCAACCTGGGCATTGTGCGCGACATGCAGGGCGAGGACCAGAAAGCCCGGGACCTGTACGGTGCGAGCATCGCGATCGCCGAGCAAACCGGCGACCTGGAGGCCCTCTGCAACCGGCTGGTCAACCTCGGCGCGATGCTGTGCGAACGGGGCGACTACCCCGGGGCGGCGGCCGCGCTGCAGCGGGCGCTGGCGGTGGCCCGGCGGATTGGCGACCGGCGCGGTGCCATCAACGCCAGCACCAACCTGGCCACGCTCCATCAGGCCAGGGGCGAGGCCGACCGGGCCCTGGCGCTGGTCGAGGCCGCGCTCCAGGCGGCGCGGACCATCGGCGACCGCCGGAACACGGGCATCGCCTGCTACATGCTGGCCGAGCTGCAGAGCGGCGGCGGGCAGTGCCCGCAGGCGGCCGCCCTGTGCCAGCAGGCGCTGGACATCTTCGAGGCGATGGGCAGCAAGGAATACGTCAGCCGCGCCTGCTGCGTGCTGGGCGCCATCCGCTGCCGGCAGGGCGACCTCGCCGCGGCGCGGCCGCTGCTGCAGCGCGCCCAGGCCCTGGCCCGGGAGATCGGCTACGCGGTGGGGGTCGGCGAGGCCGGCCGGGCGCTGGGACTGGTCCACGAGCGGGCGGGCGACCGCGCCGCCGCGGCCGGGTGCCTGGAAGAGGCCGTGCGGGCGTTCGAGCAGGCGGGCTACCGCCAGGGCATCGCCGAGGCCTGCGGCGACCTGGGGCGGTTGCTGCCGGACGCGGAACGGGCCGCGGCCCGCCTTGACCGGGCGGCTGCCATCTACCGCGAACTGGGCCTGGACCGGCGGGCCGCCGCCGTGGAGACGCTGCGCGGCCGCGGCCGCTGACCCGCGCACCGATCGGTCCCTGCCGGAACGGGCGAAAGGGTGTTGACAACGGCCGGGCGAATTGATAAAATAATTCCGTCGACAACATCGCGAACAGCCGGATCAGGCCGCCGTCCCGGTGGCGGTCGGGCAACAGCAGCGGGCAACGCCCGCGGGACCGTGCAATAGTGGTTCCGCGGGTTTTTTGATACGATCACATCGGTAGCATGAGCGAATCCGCGCGCAAGGACAGCGAGAAGATCAAGGTGGCGGCCACGTCCGTGGTCGCCGCGGTGTTCCTGACCGGCGTCAAGCTGGTGGTCGGGCTGCTGACCGGCAGCCTGGGCATCCTGTCCGAGGCGGCGCACTCGGCGCTGGACCTGGGGGCGGCGGTGATGACGCTGGTGGCCGTCAAGATCTCGGACCGGCCGGCCGACGACAGCCATCATTACGGCCACGGCAAGATCGAGGGGCTGTCGGCGTTCCTGGAGGTGCTGCTGCTGCTGGCCACCTGCGGCTGGATCCTGTACGAGGCCGTGCACCACGTCCTGGTGCGGCACGCCGAGATCGAGGTCAACGTCTGGTCCTTCGCCGTGATGGCGGTGTCGATCGTCATCAACGTCTCCCGCTCCACCGTGATGTACAAGGTGGCGCGGCGGGAGCAGAGCCAGGCGCTGGAGGCCGACGCGCTGCACTTCTCGTCCGACATCTGGAGCTCGGCCGTGGTGATCGTCGGGCTGGCGGGCTACAAGTTCCTCCACTGGGCGCTGGCCGACTCGGTGGCGGCGCTGGCGGTGGCGGTGCTGGTGATCGTGGTCTCGATCCAGCTGGCGTTGCGCACCCTCGACATGCTGCTGGACCGCGCGCCCCGCGGCATGAAGCAGGCGATCGAGGGCGCGGTGCGCGGCATCCCCGGCGTGCAGTCGATCGAGGCGCTGCGGGTGCGCGCCGCCGGGCCCCAGACCTTCGTGGACATGCGGCTGCTGATCGACGCCGAGCTGCAGTTCGTGCAGGCCCACGACATCGCCAGCGCGGCCGAGCGCGCGGTCTCGCAGCTGATCCCCGGCGCCGACGTGGTGATCCACGCCGACCCGGCCGCCGCCGCCTCGGCCCGCTACGATCCCCGGCAGCAGCTGTCGACGCTGCTGGCGGCCCACCGCGAGATGTTCGCCGGCTACCACGACCTCAGCATCGTGCGCCACAACGACAGCTACCTGGTGAACATGCACATCGAAATGTCGCCCGACGCCCACCTTTCCGAGGTCCACAAGGTCTGCGACCATTTGGAGCGCGACATCAAGCAGCGGCTGCCCGGCAGCACGGTGACCATCCACGTCGAGCCGTCCCGCAAGAAAAAACGCCATTGATCACCGCCACGAAGTGGAGCTGATGCCCACACCGATCCCACAGAGCATGGTCGAGGACCTGCGGCGCATCGTCGGCGCCAGATACGTCGTCACCCTGGACGACGACATGCAGCCCTATTCCCACGACGAGACGCTGAACCTGGCGTTCATGCCGGGCGCGGTGGTCAAGCCGGGCAGCACGGCCGAGGTCGCCGCCGTGATGAAGCTGGCCGGCGCCGCCAAGGTCCCGGTCACGCCGCGCGGCGCGGGCACCGGGCTGTCGGGCGGGGCGCTGGCCGTGGCCGGCGGCATCCTGCTGTCGCTGGAGCGGCTCGACCGGATCCTGGAGATCGACGAGGCCAACCTGATGGCCGTCACCCAGCCGGCGGTGATCACCAACGCGCTGCAGCTGGCGGCCGAGGCCAAGGGCCTGTTCTACCCGCCGGACCCGGCCAGCCTGGAGTCCTGCTCGATCGGCGGCAACATCGCCGAGAACGCGGGCGGGCCGCGGGCCTTCAAGTACGGCGTGACGCGGCACTACCTCTGCGGGCTGGAGGTGGTCTGGCCGGACGGCTCGGTGTCGCGGCTGGGCGGCAAGACCATCAAGAACGTCACCGGCTACGACCTGATGCAGCTGCTGTGCGGCTGCGAGGGCACGCTGGGCATCGTCACCGAGATCACGCTGCGGCTGGTCCCCAGGCCGGCCTGCTCCGTCGACCTGCTGATCCCGTTCACCTCGGTGGCCGACGCCGTGGCGGCCTGCACCGCCGTGGTCGCCGGCAAGATCATCCCGGCCACCATGGAGCTGATGGACCGCAAGGCGCTGCGGGCGGCCGAGGCCTTCCTGGAGAAGCAGGCGCCGTTCCGCGAGGCCGAGGCCCATCTGCTGGTGCAGCTCGACGGCCCCGACCGGGCTTCGCTCGCCGTCGATTATGAGAATATCGGCAAGATCGTTTCCGATTTCGGCGCGCTGGACGTGCTGGTGGCCGAGGACCGGCCGGCGCGCGACCGCATCTGGGAGATGCGGCGCTGCATGTCCGACGCGCTGACCAAGATGAGCCCGGTGCGCGAGCGCGAGGACGTGGTGGTGCCGCGGGCGCAGATCCCGGCGCTGTTCGGGAAGATCGACGCGCTGGGAAGGAAGCACGGCGTGGAGATCATCTGCTACGGCCACATCGGCGACGGCAACGTCCACGTCAACGTGATGAAGGGGGCATTGCCCCTGGGCGACTGGGAAGCGATGCTGCCCAAGCTGCTGGAATCGCTGTTCCGCGAGGTGGTGGCGCTGGGCGGGACCATCTCGGGCGAGCACGGCATCGGCTACGTCAAGAGGAAATTCCTGCCGCTGGCGCTGGACCCCGCGGCCATCGCCGTGATGCGTGCCGTCAAGCGGGCCGTGGACCCGGACAACATCCTCAATCCCGGGAAGATCTTCCCCTAGCAGCGGGCGGTCCGATCGGTGGTCTTCTGCACGGGGATGCAACAGCGTCATTGCGAGAACTGCCATTGCTCCCGCACTGACGAAGCAATCGGCCCTCCCGCTGGATCGCTTCGCAAGGAAGGCAGGGCACGCGGCTCGCCATGACAAAGGACGAATGCCGACCATGAAAAAGACAGCGATCAAGATCCCCGACTCGGTGATCCGGCGGCTGACCTACTACCACCGCCACCTCTGCGACCTGCGGGCGCTGGGCGTGGAGACCATCTCGTCGCGCGAGATCGCCGCGGCCTACGGCCTGGAGCCGTTCCAGGTGCGCAAGGACCTGTCGTACTTCGGCTCGTTCGGGCGGCGCGGCCGCGGCTACCCGGTCAGGAAGCTGCAGCAGCGGGTGGAGCACATTTTGGGGCTGGACCACAAGTGGCGGCTGGCGCTGGTGGGCGCGGGCAACATCGGGATGGCGGTGTTCCGTTACGGAGAGTACCGGCGCCAGGGCTTCGAGATCGTGGCGGTGTTCGACGCCGACCCCCGCAAGATCGGGCGCAAGCTGGAGTACGGCATCACGGTCCAGCCGATCGAGCGGATCGGGCAGGCCATCGCCGAGGACCGCATCGACATCGGCATCGTGGCCGTGC
>DATJQG010000405.1:0-8103 GCA_035506015.1 Candidatus Edwardsiibacteriota bacterium | reverse complement strand
TGCCAGGCGGCCAGCAGCTGGGGCTCGGCCAGGTCGGGCCGGCGCTGCTTGAGGTAGATCACGCCCAGCTCGCGGCGCGCCCGCGCGTTGGCCGGGTCGAGCAGCACCGCCTGCCGCAGCGCGGGGATGGCCCGCTCGGGTCCGCCGTTCCCGAGATAAAGCAGCCCAAGGTTGAGTTGGTAGACGGCGTTGGCCGAGTCGAGCCCGATGGCCTTGCCGAAGTGCGCCTCGGCCTGGGACAGCTTCCCCTGCTTCTGCGCGATCAGGCCCAGGTCGTTCCAGGACGGGGCGTGGCCGGGATCGTAGCGCAGGACCTCTCGGAAGGCCGCGCCGGCCGAGTCGTCCTGCCCGGCCATCAGGTACTGCGCGCCCAGGTTGAAGCGGGCCTCGGTGAAATCCGGCTTGAGGGCCAGCGCCCGCCGGAACTCGGCCCGCGCCTGCTGTTCCTGCCCGTCCTGCAGCAGCACCATGCCAAGGTTGTTGTGGGCGAAGGCGTACCGCGGGTTGAGTTCCAGGGCCGCCTCGAACTCGCGCCGGGCGGCCGCGAAGTCGCGCTGGCCCATGTAGACCTTGCCCAGCATATCGTGCACGTTGTAGAGCCGCGGCGAAGCGTCGGCGGCCGCGCGCCAGAACGTCAGCCCGTCGGCGAACACCGGGATGCGCGACAGTGTCCCGATCCCGAATACCGCCAGCACGACGACAGCTATCGACCAAGCGATCTTTCCCTTGATCCGGTTCACGAGGGGAGATTCCAGCAGCAGGATGATCAGGCCGATCACGGGCAGATACAGCCGGTGCTCCAGGTAATTGGCGTAATCCGTGCCCCGCACCGCGTAGGGCGCCAGCAGCACCAGGAACCATCCTGCTCCGAACACGAAACGTCTTTTATCCGCAATGCCCCAGACCGCGAATAAGGCGGCCAATATGATCAGGACTGCCGCGCCCAGCAAGTAATTGTGACGGTCGTAGCCCGCGAACACCGACAGGCGGACCGGCAGCACGGCCTTGTAGACGTAAGCCGCCAGGCCGTTGATGTTCTCTCCCATCGTGTTTAAAAAGAGCGGCTCGGCGCTGGCGCCGTTGGGCGGGCCTGCGACCCGCGTCCGCGCCCAGAAGAACAGCGCGGCCAGGACGATCCAGCCCGGTATCAGCAGGAACAGCTGCCGGATCCGTTCCCTTCCCTCTTGCCAGAGGACGATGAACAACGCGGCGACTGCCGGGAAGACCAGCGCCGTTTCCTTGGTGAACAGCGCCGCGGCCCACAACAGCAGGCTGGCGATGCCCCAGCGATGGCCGCGGCCATTGTTGAAATGGACCAGGGCGATGAATGATGCCAGGGTCCACAGCGCCAGCAGCGTGTCGTTGCGGCCGGGGATCCACGCCACGGCCTGCGCCAGCGCCGGGTGCGCCGCGAACAGGGCCGCGGCAATCAACGCGGCGATGCGGCGGTGCCCCAGCACGACCAGCATGCGAAAGAGCAGCAGGCAGCAGGCCGCGTGGATCAGGACGTTCGCCAGGTGATAGGCCAGCGGACGGGTCCCGCCCCACACTGCATCGAACATCAGCGAGACCGTCAGCAGCGGCCGGTAGAACGAGCCGGTGGACAGGCCGAAAGCGTCGCAGCGGAAAGCGGCGAAGAGGTTGCCGATCCGGCCGATGAACCTGATGTTCTCGACGATCAGCCCGTAGTCGTCCATGTAGGTGAAGCCGCCGGCCAGCGACCGCGCGTAGACGGCGACGGCCCACAGCGCCAGCCACAGCGCCGGGCGCCAGCCGTCCAGCCACCATGGGCCCGCGGCGTGCCGGTCAGTCGTCCGCACTGGGTGCAGGTTCCGCGGGGGCCAGCTTGGCGGCGACCGCGCACAGCGCCGCCAGCACCGCCTGGTACTTCTGGTACGACTCGAGGAAGCCGCGCAGCCGGCAGCTGATGCCCTGGTCGTCGACCGTGATCTCGGCGAACGCGCGGTAGGCGTCCAGCAGCGCGCGCTGCGCCTCGGGACGCTTGATCAGGAACTTGACCTTGAGCTGGTCGTTGCCGCGCACCAGCACCCGCTTATCGAAATCCTCGTTGCCGCTCTCGATGCGCGGGCCGCCGCCGAACAGGTCGCGCTGGAAGAAGCTGTTGGCGCTGACCCGCAGGCCCAGCCCCAGGTTCCGGCCGAAGCCCAGCCGGAATTTGGTGTACACCGTCTTGTTCTCGTTGACCGTCATGATGTCCACCGGCCATCCGTTGTACTTGCCGGTGATCACGGGCTGGGTCAGCTGCAGCAGGGCCTTGCCCAGCGCGCCGCCCTGCTGCGGCTGGCCGGCCCGCTGCTGGCCGGGGACCGGCCCGGGACCCGTCGCGGCCGTCCAGGGGCTGCGCTCCTGGTATTGCAGCCCCAGCTGCAGTGCGATCTTCTTCATGGCCTGCTGCCGCGCCTTGTTGCGCCGGTACGCGAGATAGAGCGCCAGCGGCATCACCACCAGGAAGAAGAGCAGCGGCATCAGCTGATCGACGTGAAAAGACGATATCTGCGTCATGCCTGCCCCCCGTCCTGCGCGTCCAGCGCGGCGCGCCCGCCCTGCTCCAGCTGCTTGCCGGACGCGTTCTCCAGTTTGTCCTCGAACCGCACCAGGCGCTTCTCGGCCTCGTCGTACTTCTTCTGCGCGTTGGTGATGTGCCCGCCCAGCTTCTCGAAGTCGTCGCGGAACCGCACCAGGTCGCCCCGCAGCTGGGCCAGCGAGTCGATGATCTCCTGGGCCCGCTCCTCCACCCGCATCCCGCGCAGCCCCAGGATGATGGCCTGGAGGTAGGCGTAGAACGAGTTGGGCGAGACCGGGATCACGTGCTGCTCGATGGCGTAGGTGGCGATCGACTTGTCCTCGCCGAAGTTCTCGTCCTTGATGATGGTCTCGTAATAGACGTTCTCGGCCGGGATGTACATCAGGGCGAAGTCGAAAGTGCCCTGGTCGGGCATGATGTACTTCTTGGCGATGGCGTCGACGTGCTTCCTGACGTCCTTGACGAACTCGCGCCGCCACTTCTTGCGTTCGTCCTCGGCCTGGGTCGCCACCATCTTGCGGAAGTTCTCCAGCGGGAACTTGGCGTCGACGCAGACCATCTTGCCCGACAGCTTGACCACCGCGTCCACGATCTCGCCGTTGCGGAAACCGTACTGCAGCTCGAAGTGGTGCGCGGGCAGGATCTGCCCCAGCAGGTCCGCCAGGAAATACTCCCCCAGGCCGCCGCGCAGCTTGGGGGCCCGCAGGATGTCTTGCAATGAGGAGATGTCTTTCCCGATCTCCTGCATGTTCTCCGCGGTCTTGGCCAGCGTGCCCAGCTGCTGCTGCACGACGCCGATCACCCGGGCCGCGTTGTCCAGCCGCTCGCCCATGGTCTTGGTGTTGCTGTCCAGCCGCTGCGACATCGATTCCATGGTCCTGCCCAGCTTGGCGTCGACCTCGGACAGCCGGGCGTCCAGCACCTGGCGCTGGCTGTCCATCGAGCCCCGCGTGCTCTCCAGCCACTGGGTCACCAGCTTGACGGCCTGGTCGTCCCGCTGCAGCGCCTTCAGCTCGTCCAGCTGGCGCTTGGTGCTCTGGTGGAACAGGTACAGCCCGGCGCCGACGATCACGATCAGTATGATGATGAGAATGTAGATCAACATAGTGCGAATAGTGATAAGTTGCGTGGCGTCATCCTGAGATCGCCTCCTTCCCCACAAGTTGAAGGATCAAAAGAGATCTTTCGGAAGTCAGGCATTGGGCCTGTCTCAGGACGACGGTATCGATTATTGGTCACGCGGCGGCGATCTCCTTGAGCTTGTGCAGCTGCCGCGCGGCGGCCTGGTAGCCCACGTCGATCAGGGTCAGGGCCGCCTTGAGGTCCCAGTTGGAGATCTCGCCGGCGTCGACACGGATCAGCACGTCCAGCTGTTCCTCGTACAGTTCCAGCATCACGTCGGTGGCCAGGTTCATCGAGCGCACGCCGATCTCGAACAGGTTCTTGGGCTCGTAGCGCCCGGTGGCGAACACCACGCCGATGACGGCGTCGACCTTCATCGTGCGCAGCGCCTCCACCGGCAGCGGCGCCTTGATGCCGCCGTCCGACAGCAGCCACTGCCCCATCTTCACCGGACCGAATACCACCGGCACCGAGCACGAGGCCCGCACCGCCGGCGCGATCAGTTCGTCGCGCCGCATCGGGAAGACCACCTCGCCGCCCGAGATCAGGTCCACCGCCACCACCGACAGCGGCAGTTTCAGCTCGGAGAAGCGGCGGCCCTTGCCGATCAGCTCGTCCACCAGCCGCTCGATCGGTTCGGACGAGACCAGCCCCTTGTTCATCAGCACGCGGGTCGGGGCCATCAGCTTGTTCCAGGAGATGGTGGACGCGATCTGCTCCATCCGCACCGGGTCGATGCCCGAGGCGTACATCGTGCCGATCAGCGCGCCGCCCGAGGTGCCGGCCACGCAGTCGACCTTGATGCCCTGCTCCTCGATCAGCTTCAGCACGCCGATGTGCGCCAGGCAGTAGCCCACCCCGCCCGACAATGCCAGCCCGATCTTCTTGGCCACAATATTTCGTATTTGGTATTTTCGATTTGGGATTGGGTCAGACCAATCTCGTCTGCCCGTCCCTGTCCCAGGCCAGGCCTAGGTGCTTGTAGGCCTTCTCCGTGGCCTCGCGGCCGCGCGGGGTGCGCATCAGGAACCCTTCCTGGATCAGGAACGGCTCATACACCTCCTCGACCGTGTCCGACTCCTCGCCCACCGCCACGGCCAGCGTATTCAGCCCCACCGGCCCGCCGTTGAACTTGGTGATGATGGTCTGCAGGATCCGCTTGTCCATGTCGTCCAGGCCCACCGCGTCGACCTCCAGCCGCAGCAGCGCCGAGTCGGCGACCTGTTTGGTGACGGTGCCGTCGCCCTCGACCTGGGCGAAGTCGCGGATGCGGCGCAGCAGCCGGTTGGCCACCCGCGGCGTGCCGCGCGAGCGCTTGGCGATCTCGGCCGCGCCGGCCGCGTCGATCGGCACCTTGAGGATCTGGGCCGAGCGCATCACGATCCGCTCCAGGTCCCGGTGCTGGTAGTAGTCCAGCCGGTTGATCATGCCGAAGCGCGCCCGCATCGGCGCGGTCAGCAGGCCGGCGCGGGTGGTGGCGCCGATCAGCGTGAACTTGGGCAGGTTGAGCCGCACCGAGCGCGCGCTGGGCCCGCGGTCGATCATGATGTCCAGGCAGAAGTCCTCCATCGCCGGGTAGATGTACTCCTCCACCATCCGGTTGAGCCGGTGGATCTCGTCGATGAACAGGATGTCGTGCGTGCCCAGGTTGGTCAGGATCCCGGCCAGGTCGGCCGGCCGCTCCAGCACCGGCCCGGTGGTGGCCTTGATCTGCACGCCCATCTCGGTGGCGATGATGGTGGCCATGGTGGTCTTGCCCAGCCCCGGCGGGCCGCAGAACAGCATGTGGTCCAGGGCCTCGCCCCGGTTCTTGGCCGCCTGGATGAACACTTTGAGGTTGTCCTTGATCTTGTCCTGGCCCACGAACTCGCCGAACGACGTTGGCCGGACCGAGGCGTCGAACTCGAGGTCGCCCTCCAGCGGCTCGGGGATGGTCAATTTGATCTTGTCGGCCATATCGGGCATTTCCTTGAGGATGTTCAGTGTCCCTTCTGCAGCAGCAGCTGCAACTTGTCCAGCAGCACCCGTACGTCCTGGTTGCCCAGCGCGGCCGCGGCCTGGGCGTCATCGAACGCCTTGGCTTGGTCGCCCGCCAGCAGGCGCGCCTCGGCCCGCCCGGCGAAGGCGTCGCCGTTGTTGGGATCGAGCGCGATGGCCCGGGAGTAATCGGCGATCGCCGGCTTGTACTGCCGCAGCCCGGTCTGGGACGCGCCGCGGCCGACGAAGGCGGCCGCGTCGGTGCTGTCGAGCGCCACCGCCCGGTCGAAGTCGAGCACCGACTTCTGGTACTGCTTCTTCTGCTGGTAGGCCAGCGCCCGGTTGAACCAGGCCGGGCGGTCGTCCGGCGCCAGCGCCACCGCCTCGGAGAAGTCGCGCACCGCCGCGTCCAGGTCGCCCAGCTTGAAATCGGCGATGCCGCGGTTGTAGAAGGTGCGGGGGTTCTTGGGGTCCAGCCGCAGGGCGGCCGAGTAATCCTTGAACGCCGCCAGGTAATCCCCGGCCCGGGCGTACAGCACGCCGCGGTTGGCGTAGGACACGGCGCTGGCCGAGTCGTTCTCCAGCGCCTTGGTGAAAGCGCCCAGCGCCAGGCCGTTGTCGCCGGCGATCAGGTAGGCGGTACCGCGGTAGGCCCACTCGGCGGACGACAGCACCTGGGCCTGCCGCAGGTAGCTGATCTGGCGGGCGAACATGAAGTTGTCGCTCTGGGCCGCGGCCAGCTCGTGTCGCAGCCGGTCGATCTCCTGCATCGCCTGGTCGGCGCGGGCCTTGAGCGCCAGCAGCTCCCGGGCCCGGTCGCGGTCGGCCAGCACGGCGCGCAGCGAGGCCAGCACGCTGTCGGGGTCGGCCGTCAGCTCGGCCTTGATCCAGTAGTTCTTGCCGTCCCAGGTCTCGCCCTGCACCTTGACCTGCACGATGCCGGCCGTCATCACCGCGATGTCGTCGCGCACCAGCACGCCCTGGCGGTACTCGGAGCTGCTCTCGAGGTAGGTGCCCAGCTCGTCCAGCAGCGAGCGCTTGACCTGCTCCAGCGCGATGGCCCGGCAGGTCAGCCGGCTGTCGTAGTCGGTGGCCTCGTAGACGTACTCGCGGGTGAAGGTCTGCGGCGCGGCGGACAGCGCCCCCGCCAGCAGCGCGGCGGCGACGGCGATCAGGATCGTGGTTCTCATTGTGCCATGTTTCTTGTGGTTCATTTGTTCTTCAGCGACTCGCGCACGACCTGCTCCAGCGGCGCGCCGGCGCCCAGCTTGGCCCGCGCCTTGTCGACGGCGTTCTTGGCCTCGGCCGCGTTCAGCCCCAGCGCCATCAGGGCGTCGGCCGCGGGGTCGGCCGTACCTGCCGCGCCCTTGAGCGAGGGCAGACCCTCGACCACGGCCTCGGCGATCCGGCCCTTGAGCTCGATCAGCAGGCGCTCGGCCGTCTTCTTGCCGATGCCCGAGATCGCGGTCAGCATCGTCATGTCCTGCGTGGCCACCGCCCGCTCCAGGTCGGCCGGCGCCAGGTGCGACAGCACGGTCAGCGCCAGCTTGGGACCGATGCCCGAGACGCTGATCAGGACCCGGAACACGCCGCGCTCCTTCTCCGTGGCGAAACCGTAGAGCTGCAGCACGTCCTCCTTGACGTGGATGTGCGCCAGCAGCTTGGCCTGGTTGCCGGGCTCCGGCAGCGCCGCGAAGGTCGACAGCGAGATCAGCAGGTGGTAGCCCACGCCGCCGGCGTCGACCACCGCGGCGGTCGGGTCCTTGCTGACCAATGTGCCCTTGATGTGGCTATACATTTGAAACGCGATACGGGTTGGTGTTGTTCGACTGGACGTCCCGAGAATTGCCGTGTGCATTGCACGTCCGGTCAGGATCGGGTCATTTTGCTTTCTTGAGCTGCTCGAATCGCATCTTCTGCAGGTGGCAGATCGCCACGGCCAGCGCGTCGGCCGCGTCCTCGGGCGGGGTGACGCGCAGCCCCAGCATGGCGCGGATCATGAAGCCCACCTGCTGCTTGCCGGCCCGGCCCTGCCCCACCACGGCCTGCTTGACGGCCAGCGGCGAGTACTCGAACAGCTCGCAGCCGCCCTGGGCGATCGCCAGCAGGCAGACGCCGCGGGCGTGGCCCATCACCAGGGCGCTGCGCACGTTCTTGCCGTAGAACGTGGCCTCCACCGCCGCCTGCTGCGGCCGGTAGCGCTCGATCACGCCGCGCAGCCCCTCGTAGATCTGCGCCAGCCGCGCGGAAAGCGAAGCCCCCGGCCGTGCCTTGAGGCATCCGAGGGCTATCACTGAATGGGTGCGGCCGTCGCTCTCCACCAGGCCGTAGCCGGTGGTCTGGCTGCCGGGGTCAACGCCGAGGATGATCATCGCTCATTCGCTTTAAAAAACCACAGAGGACACGGAGATCTCATCCTGCGCGACATCCTCCCTGGGGCTTGGTTCTCCGACCCGAAA
>DATJQG010000404.1:0-5648 GCA_035506015.1 Candidatus Edwardsiibacteriota bacterium | reverse complement strand
CGGGCTGCACCCCATCATGCTGTCGACCGACAACTACTTTTTGGGCCGCGACCAGACGCCCAAGGGCGACGACGGCAAGCCCGACTTCGAGTCGCTGTCGGCGGTGGACGTGCCACTGTTCAACCAGCAGATGCGCGACCTGCTGTCGGGCAGCGAGGTGGCCACGCCGGTCTACAACTTCCACACCGGCCTGCGCGACGAGCGCACCGAGACCCTCGCGCTGGGGCCCAACGACATCCTGCTGGTGGAGGGCATCCACGGGCTGAACCCCCGGCTGACCTCCTCGGTGCCGGCCGACCAGAAGCTGAAGGTCTACATCAGCGCCCTGACCCAGCTCTGCCTGGACGACCACAACCGGATCATGACCACCGACGTCCGGCTGATCCGCCGCATCGTGCGCGACCGCAAGTTCCGCGGCTACAGCGCCGCCCACACCCTCAAGGTCTGGCCCTCGGTGCAGCGCGGCGAGGAGCGCAACATCTTCCCCTACCAGGAGGAGGCCGACGTGATGTTCAACTCCACGCTGGTCTACGAGCCGGCCGTGCTGCGGATGTACGCCGAGCGCTTTTTGCTGGAAGTGTCGACCGACGACGAGGCCTTCGGCGAGGCGTATCGTTTATTGCACTTCCTGCGGATGTTCGTCCCGGTGTTCGCGGATGAAGTGCCGCATACGTCTATTTTGCGCGAGTTCATCGGCGGCAGCACGTTCGAGTACTGACCTCTCCCCTGCCCCTCCCCGCAGCGGGGAGGGGTTTGGGGTGAGGTCCAACGCAACAGCCCAGGCCTAAAGGCCTGGGCTGCTTCGTTCATTATTTCCTCAGATATTTCCTATGAAAATTATCCATCTAATGCCTTGCAGTTCCTTCGAAGAACAGCATTTTATCTGATCGTATCAATTTTATACATTTCGCCATCTCTAACAATTTTTAGTTCGATTACCTTTTTTGTCCCATCATATGTATCAACATATGATGCTTTATACCAACTACAATTTTGTGAATCCTTCTCTACCTTCAATGTATGCAACCAACCAATATTCGCATCCTGTGCATCTACAATCGGATCGTAATCCAATTTATACATTCTTCGTAAAAGAGATGTGGTACAATATTTTCTGCGCATAGCTTTGAGTTTTTCAAAATCAGGGCTTCCCGCCCCAAGTTCAGTAATATATTCAATATAAAAGCTTTTTAATAGATTAATGACCTGTTCGTCTGATGGTTGCTTGTCTGCCAATTTCTCGCTTGATAATTGCTTGTTCGGCATTTTGGTTTGGGAGTTGTTACAACACAAAGTAGAGATAATCGTCAAGCCAAATGCAACGAAAAATACTATGGTTTTCATTTTCATATCCTCGCCAAAATCGAATGTAAAATCAATTTGAATTATTTACATGCCTGGCCAAGCCAAGCAGCCCGGGTTTGACGACCCGGGCTGCTTCATTCAATAAATAGGACTATATTAATCCTATTTCCCGGTGTCGGTATCCGATTACTTCCTGACCTCGAGCGTGAACGCCCCGGTGCTGTCGTTGACGCTGTATGCGAAATTGTTGATCATGCCCAGGGCGGCCCCGGCCTCGCGCAGCGTCCGGGGCGGGCGCCCGTTGATCAGGCGGAACACCTCGATCTGCTGCTCCAGGGTCTCGCGCTGCAAGGTGACGGCCATGTTCCGCACCGCGTTGGGGCCGCCGGGCCCGCCGCGCTGCGTCAGCGCCCGGCCCAGCGAGAACGCGCCGGCCAGCAGGGCCAGGCACGCGCCGATGGTGGCGATGGCGACAGCGCTGCGCCCCACGTAGTGCATCGCGCCCGGGCCGGCCTGCTCCTGGGCGCGCAGCAGGGCGGCCTCCTGGCCGGTGGTGATCACCGACTTGGCCTGCAGCAGGTTGTAGCAGGCGTTGAAGGTGCGGAACCGCCCCAGCCCGGTCTCGTCGATCAGCGCCGCCACGCTGCGGGGCTGGTCCAGCAGCAGCCAGACCATGAAGTCGTCCGTGCCCTGGTCGGGCGGCGGCACGTCCTTGGCGGTCTTGACCAGCTCGATGGCGTCCTTGGGCAGGGCCTTGGCGATGGTGGGCCACTCGTCCTTGCGCCGCATCGCCTCCAGCAGCAGCATGTCCGGCCCCAGCGCCACCTGGTACTTGCTCTTCTTGTAGAGCTTGGCGTCGGCGTCGAACCGGTAGTTGGCGTCGGTCAGCGTGAAGATCTCGTCGAACACCTCCTGGATCTTGAAGGCGATGATCGACTGGATCTCCTCGCCGGTCATCACGCCCTCCTTGACCATCACCTCGTCCATGGTCAGCCCGGAATCGGCCGCCAGCCGCAGCATCCGCTGCACCGTCTCGGCGTCGATCCGCTTGGAGCGCTGCAGGTAGTTGGTCAGCTGGTCGTTCTTGCCCTTGCGGCCGTAGAGCGCGCCGGTGATCTTGCCCTGCTCGAACGAGATCGACGCGGTGTCGGTCTTGGCCTCCAGCAGCAGCACCCCGTCCTTCTGGTTGTTGCAGATGAACTGGATGACGTCGGCCAGGCCGAATTCCTTGATGTTGCCCTCAAGCGGCATGGTCGCCCCCCTGCGGCGGTTCGTCCGCCGCATCGGCCGCGGGCTGCGTCCGCGGCAGCGCCGCGCCGGCCTCACCGTGGGCGCTGATGTGGACCAGGTAATTGAGCCAGGAGACGGCCCAGCACAGCGCCCCGGCCCCGGCCAGCCACCAGATGGCGCCCGAGCCGGCCAGCGCCGTCAGCACCTGGCCCGCCGACAGCCCGATGTTGTTGGCGAACAGCGCGGTCAGCAGCGCGGCCCAGGCCAGCGCCTGCAGCCAGGCGCCCACCGTGGCGCCGCTGGCCAGCAGCACCGAGCCCGGCACCAGCAGGTTGGCCAGCCCCGACTCCAGCATCGCGCGGTAGTGCTTAGTCGACGCCAGCCGGGCGGCCAGGCTCTGCTGCAGGTCGGGCGACGCGGCCAGGCCGATCTTGGCCGTGCAGGCCCGGCACAGTTTCTCGCCGGCCACGGTGGCGGTATGGCAGGATCCGCAGATCACGGCCCCGCAGGTGACGCAGTTCTCCACGGCCAGCCGCCGCTTGAACAGCAGCAGCCAGGCGACCAGCGCGGCCAGCAGGCCCAGCGCCAGCAGCGGCGGCAGCCACAGCGGCAGGCCGGTCAGGCTGATCATCTCCCGGCGGTCGAAGCCCGCGGCCGGGTTCCATTCCTGCATCACCACGTCCCACAGCTGGCGGTTGGTGATCAGCCGGTCCATCGCCACGCCGCTGCCGTAGCGCCCGGCCCGGGCCTCGATCTCATTGAGGCTGAGGGCCAAGGCCCGCTCCTGCTCCTGCTTGGCCTGGGCGAAATCGAGCCGCGCCAGGTGGACCAGGGCCAGGTTGTAGTGGGCGATGGCCAGCCCCGGGTCCCATTCGATGGCCTGCTGGTAGTAGGCGGCCGCGGTGTCGTAGCTGTGCTGGATAAAATAGATGTTGCCGAGATTGTTGGCGGCCCCGGCATTGGGCGCGGTGGCCGACAGCGCGGTGAGGATCGTCGTGGCGCGGGCATAGTCGCCGGCCCGCTTTTCCAGCAGGGCCATGGCGAAGGGCGGCCGCAGGTCGCTGCTGTCGCGCTGCTGGAAAGCCGCCAGGGTATCGTAGAGCTCGCGGCTGTAGGGGGAATAATTGGCGCGGTTGAGCACTTCCAGGTACTCGTCGCCCACCCAGGAGAACAGGTGGTGCCCCAGCGACAAGCCGACGCTGCCTGCCAGCACCAGCGCCACCGAGACGATCAGGAAGACCCGTTCCTTGGTGGACGCGTACGCCGCGCCGGCGATGGCCAGAAGCAGTACGGCCAGCGCCAGCGAGACCCAGGCGGCGATGACGGCCAGTCCGACCAGCAGGCTGCCGGCCAGCAGCATCCGGCTGTAGGCAGGCAGCGGCTTCGGCAGCAGTTCGGCCAGCCAGTGCGCCAGCCGCGGCAGGTAGGCCACCGCGAGGTACAGCGCGAACACCAGGCCCCACAACAGCAGCGCCAGGCTGGCCCAGACCAGGCCCTGGCTCCCCAGCTTGAGCTGGGACCCGAAATCCTGGAACGCCGCTCCCATCTGGACCAGCAGGTCGCCCAGCGCCCGCCGCAGGCCCTTGGTCCGGGTGGCGGCCTTGAACTCCCCCAGCATCGCCGGCAGCGAGACCGGGTCCGCCGCCACGGCCAGCGAGGCGTAGCGCACGGCCAGCGGGGCGTCGCCGGCCCGCAGCGTCCGCCGCGACTGGTACAACCAGTAGCTGGCGATCACCGGCAGCCGCAGGTCCTGCGGCCGCAGCTGCTCGACCACCGAGTCGGCGCAGGCCAGCGCCTGGTCCAGCGAGTCCTGCCGCTGGTAGCGCAGGCCGCGCTGCCACCACTGCTGCCACGGGGCCAGCGTAGTGTCGATGGCCGGCAGCGGGGCCGGCGCCGGCGCCGCCGGCCCCAGCCCCTGGGCGTTGAGCGCCGCCTCCAGCGAGTCGAGGTTGGTCTGGTCCTCGCCCTCGGGCTCGTCCTCCTGGGCCAGCGCGGCCACCGGCAGCGCCGCCAGCAGCAACAGTATCGGCAGGAGCTTCTTCATCGTAATCATGATCGCTGCGATCGGCGGGTCATCCGGGACGGATGGTCCGCCACATAATAAGGTATAATAGGGGAAAGCTCCGGGCAAAGTCAAGCACAAACATTATTTTATTTGACAACACCCCGCCGCTGCTGGTATCATCACCGCCATGCGGATCGTCATCGCCACCGGCAACAGCGACAAGCTGCGCGAGATCGGCCAGATCCTGGACCTGCCGGGCATCGAGCTCACGGGCCTGGCCGACTACCCGGACATCCCCTCCGTCGAGGAGAACGGCCAGACCTTCGCCGACAACGCCCTGCTCAAGGGCCAGGCGGCCGCCTACCACACCGGTCTGTGGGCGCTGGCCGACGACTCGGGACTGGTGGTCCCGGCCCTGGACGGCCGGCCCGGCGTCCGTTCCGCGCGCTTCGCCGGGCCCGCCGCCTCCTACGCCGACAACGTCGCCAAGTTGCTGGACGAGCTGCGGGGCGTGCCCGACGACCGGCTGCAGGCCGAGTTCGTCTGCGCCTTCGCGCTGGTCGGGACCAACAACCGGGCGTTCCTGAGCGAGGGCCGGCTGCCGGGGACGATCGTGCGGCGGCCGCGGGGCGGCAACGGCTTCGGCTACGACCCGGTGTTCCTGCTGCCCGACCGGGGCAAGACGCTGGCCGAACTGGAGCCAGGGGAGAAGAACGCCATCAGCCACCGCGCCGTGGCCCTGCGCAAGATCGGGCCGCTGCTGCGGACGCTGGCGGAGCAGGAAACGGCCCGCTGCTGAACCCCCTTTACTTTGGGGCGGGGATTATAGTATAATTATCCATTGGTGACGGGTGATTAGCTCAGTTTTGGTTAGAGCGCTTCCTTGACATGGAAGAGGTCACAGGTTCGAGTCCTGTATCGCCCACCAGTATTAAAGGCTTCCCATTGACGGGAAGCCTTTTTATCATTATTACACATATTGTCTTGCCAAGCAATCATGCATCCTTATTGTTTTCACATTACTGTAGGTCTACTTTTCATCAAATAAACTTGTTCGGGTCTTTAACGATGGTATTAGTATTATCCTATTTTACTTTCCTGACTTTTC
>DATJQG010000403.1:0-2533 GCA_035506015.1 Candidatus Edwardsiibacteriota bacterium | reverse complement strand
GTCGGCCAGCGCGATGGCGATGCAGCCGCTGCCGGTGCCGATGTCCAGGATCGTGCGGTATCCATTCCGCCAACGCTTGACCACCTGCTCGACCAGCAGCTCGGTCTCGGGCCGCGGGATCAGGACATTGTCATCGACGGCGATCGTCAGGCCGCAGAACTCCGCCTCGCCGGTCAGGTACTGCAGCGGTTCCCTGCGGCAGCGGCGCGCGAGCAGCGCGGTGAAGCGCCGCTGTTGGACCGCGGGCACGCGCCGGTCGCGGTCGACCAGCAGGCGCAGCCGGTCGGCACGGAGAACATGCGCCAGCAGCAGCTGGCCCTCCAGCGCCGCGGGCTCGATACCGGCGGCCCGCAGCTGCTGCCCCGCATTGACCAGCAACTGGTTAACCGTCATCGCGAGCATTGCTCCCTGCCGCGCTTACGCAGCGATCCAGGTCGCTGGAACACGTCGCAGGCAGCGGCACGTTGCCGGGCTCGCGATGACCGAAGAGTGCTTCCCCATCGCTTGGCCCCTCGTCAGTCGTTGCTCCAGTCGAACATGTGGTTGGCTGCGTGGTTCGCCGGGACCGGGAGCTTGAGGTAGCAGCCGAGCTCGGGGACGGATCGCTGCGCGTAATATGTCTCGCTGTAGTACAGGATCGGGATCGCCAGTGACAAGAACGGGGTGACCGTCAGTCCGACGCTGGTGGAATCCTTTCCCAGCGACCAGGTCGGTCCGACGTCCGCGCCGAAGGCGGTCCAGCATCCCTCGAGGCCGAGATGCAGCCTTTCCCTGCCGTGGCAGAAGTCGTAATCGCAGACCAGGCCGAGCGGGACGCGCTGGTCGGCGACCCAGCCGACGACGCTGGCCTCGACCCCCCAGGTGAACCCGCCGCCCTTCCCGAAAATATGCCCCAGCTTCAGGCCGGCTGAGACCCACACCGGGACTTCCTCGGCAATGGCCGCGCCGGCCGCCAGCGCGATGATGACGGCGATCAGTACCAGTCGCTTCATGCTTCCTCCTGTAGTTTCTCGGCCATCTCGGCCGCCGCCAGCGCGTCGATGATCTCGTCCAGCTGGCCCTCCAGCACGCGGTCCAGGCTGTGCAGCGTCAGGCCGATGCGGTGGTCGTTGATGCGGTTCTGGGGAAAGTTGTAGGTGCGGATCTTCTCGCTGCGGTCGCCGGACTTGACCTGGCTCTTGCGGTCCTTGGCCAGCTTGGCGTTCTGCTCCTCCTGCATCTTCTCCAGCAGCCGCGAGCGGAGCACGGTCATCGCCTTGGCCTTGTTCTTGATCTGCGAGCGCTCGTCCTGGCAGGACACCACCATCCCGGTCGGGATGTGGGTCAGCCGCACCGCCGAGTACGTGGTGTTGACGCTCTGCCCGCCCGCGCCCGAGCTGCAGAAGGTGTCCACCCGCACGTCGGCGGGGTTGATCTGCAGGTCGATCTCCTCGGCCTCGGGCAGCACCGCCACGGTGGCGGCCGAGGTGTGGATCCGGCCCGCGGCCTCGGTGCGCGGCACGCGTTGCACCCGGTGCACGCCGCTCTCGTACTTGAAGCGGCCGAAGGCCTGCTCGCCCTCGACGGCGAAGATCACCTCCTTGTAGCCGCCCAGCTGGGTGGGGTTGGAGTCCATGATGTCGATCTTCCAGCCCTTCTTCTCGGCGTAGCGCACGTACATCCGGAACAGGTCGCCGGCGAACAGCGCGGCCTCCTCGCCGCCGGTGCCGCCGCGGATCTCGATGATGGCGTTCTTGAAGTCGTTGGGGTCCTTGGGCACCAGCAGCTTCTGCAGCTCTGCCGACAGCGCCTCGCGCCGCTGCTCCAGCTCGCCCAGCTCGGCCCCGGCCATCTGGGCCAGCTCCTTGTCCTGGCCGTCGGCGATCACGGCGCGGTCGTCGGCGATCTGCGCGGCCAGCGAGCGGTACTCGCCGCTGCGGGCCGTGATCTCGGACAGCGTGCGGTACTCGCGGTTGAGGTCGCGGTATTTCAGCTTGTCGGCGATCACCGCGGGGTCGGACAGCAGCTTCTCGATCTCGGCGTGCCGCGCCGCTATCTGGTCCAGTTTCTTGTCGATCTCGATCATGGTTTATCTTCACTCAGATTGTTGCCGTGACGCACCAGTCCCAGGGATACGGCGGCCGGTCGGGCCACGGCGGGTCCGCCATCTCGCTGGCCCAGTCGTACTCGACCTTTTCTATCCTGACGTTCCTGAATCTCCTCTGTTCGAACGCGGCCAGCAGCTCTTCCCTCAGGAAATGCTTTGTCCGGATGCCGTCGATCACCGCCACCGGCTGGCCGCTGCCCTGCTCCCGGCCCAGCTTGCAGTATTGGTCGAGCAGCAGGCTCGGCTTCTTCTTGCGGCGCCAGCAATGCTCGATGATCCGGGCCCGCGCGTACAGCACCGATTCCAGCGCCGGCACCACCACCACCGCGGCCCCGCCCGGCGTGAGCGCGCGGCGCAGCGCGTCCAGCGAGCGGCCGCTGTCCGCGACCGACGGCGACAGGATGGTGTTGATGCAGACCACGACGTCGCTTTTTGGCAATCGGCAAT
>DATJQG010000402.1:0-2555 GCA_035506015.1 Candidatus Edwardsiibacteriota bacterium | reverse complement strand
GAGTAGAGGTGCTCATACCGCGCGTATGCGTCCAGAGCGGACCCCAGAAGGCAGATGGCCAGCAGCGTGAGCCCGTACATGGTGACATAGACCCGTTCGCCGCTGATGTCTTCATGCCGCAGGGCGTCTGCCACGAGCCCGGTCGGAAACGGCAGGACGACCACCACGAGCAGGACGAGCAGGTTGAGCCGCAGGAACAGCTGATCGACCTCGGCGAGCTGATCTGTCAAGGCGGTGTGCAGGAGCCACGAGACGCCGATGGTCAGGAAGCTGACGAGGTAGGCCAGGTAGCCAGGCCAGGCGTGCAGCACCTGCTGCAGCGGTGTGCCTGGCGGGCGGAGGGCGAGGTCCAGGACCAGCAGCGTGGCGGCGAATCCGTACACGCCGTCGCTGAAGCCTTCCATCCGGTCCTTGCTGAGGACCCGGCGGCTCGGCGTGTGTTCGTCAGCTGGCACGGCACTGCCTCCTTCGCGTCGCTGGCAGGCGATGGCAGTTTGCGGGTCGGGTCTTTGTCCTGCTGCCGGGCAGCATGGGTCCCAGACTGCCCGGCAGCGATCATGCCACGTGCCAGCGCCGGCAGATGAGGCCCCGGGTTGTGACTAAAGACCCTGGCCGGGTTGGCCCACGCCTGATAAACGCGGCCGCAGATGGGCCGGTCATTTCACCCCGATGAGGTGGCGCGCGGGCATGACGTCAGCGCGCATCCTGGAATTGACCGGTAAAACTGCATCCTGGAATTTACCAGGAAAACGGTATCACCCTGGGTTGTCGGCAGGCCTGCTGGTTACGGCCTTGTGTGGCCCGGCTGGCATGATCCAGCCGCCGTTGTTGGCCTGGATGCGGTGAGAACAGGAGATGCGATATGGCGAAGCCCGAAGCGGTATTCATTTACATCGGCACCTATCCCGACGAGGTGGCGGCGCAGGCCGACTACGACGTGGTGAAGGACTTGCATGCGGTGGGCGCGGTCGGCAGCTACGACGCCGCCGTGGTCACCAAGGACGACTCGGGCAAGGTGCACGAGAACAAGGACGAGATGGCCACCCGGCATGGGGCGTGGGGCGGCGCCGCCGTCGGCGCGCTGATCGGCATCCTGTTCCCGCCCGCGATCATCGCCACCACCGCGGCCGGCGCGGCGGTCGGCGGGGTGAGCGGCCACTTGTGGCGGGGCATGTCCCGGGCGGATGTCAAGGAGCTGGGGGAGCTCATCGACGCCGGGCAGGCCGCGCTGGTCATCGTCGGCGAGAGCAAGATCGAGCAGGCGGTGGACAAGGCCGCGCTCAAGGCCGAGAAGCACGTGGCCAGGGAACTCGACGTCAAGCCGAAGGACATCGACAAGGCCGTCCGCGAAGCCGCCACCCAAGTCAGCTGACCGCCGGCACACCCGGCACCCTGGAGGACACATGAGATGTGCGGATCGGCCAGGCCTGCGCCGATGGGGGCTGCTTCCGGCCGCCGTGCTGGTGCTAGCCGCCCTGGCCGCTGGGTGCAGCAGCAGCAAGCCGGCCTACTGCACCGACGCCAGCCAGCTCAAAACCTCGGTGCAGGACCTCGGCAACATCACGGTCAATGTCAACGACCTCAGCTCCGTGGAGACCGCGGTGAACAAGGTTCAGTCCGATGCCACGAAGTTCGCCAGCGATGCGAAGTCGGCGTACCCGTCGCAGACCACGGCGCTGAAGAACTCGGTGTCCGGCCTGGAGAGCGCGGTTAAGTCCGCGAAAGCCACGCCGTCGGTGACGACGGTCGCGGCGGTCGTGTCATCGGTCAGCCAGGTGAAGACCGCGGCCAGCAACCTGCAAAGTGCCGTCAAGGGCGCATGCCAGTGACCAGCACCCGGCGGATGCACCCGCAGACCCTCAAGCGGCACCAGGGCGGAGCGCCGCAGACACCGACATGGAACTGGGTGGCGATGGGCCAGATGGGCCTGACCGGCTGGACCAAGGCAGCCGCCAAGCCGCTCGCCCGGGCGATCGCCCGCCGGACCGGACGGCCAGAGGCGCAGATCCTGTCTCTGATCGGCGCGGGGTTCCTGGCGATCTCACTGATCGACTTCCTCCGCCAAGCCGATGCCGTCATCGCTGCCGGGCGAACCGGCCGCCAGCCAGCCAGGGACGCTCCCGGCGCTCCAACGACGGCAGCCACAACAAAGACGACGACAAGGAGAAGGCCATGAGCAAGCCGTTCAAGGGCACCATCAACATCGATATCCAGGACTCGAAGCCGGACTGGGCGCCGTATGCCCAGCCGGTCCCGCCGGAGGGCGCGCCGAGTGTGCTGTACGTCGTCCTGGACGACGTCGGCTTCTCGGCGCTAGAGCCTTACGGCGGGGCGATCGAGGTGCCGAACATCAAGCGGATCGCCGATAGCGGCCTGAAGTTCACGAACTTCCACACTACGGCGCTGTGTTCGCCGACGCGGTCGTGCCTGCTGACCGGCCGTAACCACACGACGAACGGGATGGCGTGCATCAGCGAGGCGTCGTCGGGCTTCCCGAACGCGAACGGGCACATCCCGCTGGAGTGCGCGATGGCCCCCGAGGTGCTGGGCGAGCG
>DATJQG010000401.1:0-4066 GCA_035506015.1 Candidatus Edwardsiibacteriota bacterium | reverse complement strand
CTCGGGCGCTGCTATCTCGAAGGCCGCTTTTGGTCCATACACGATTCCCGCTGAAAACAAATGCTCCTCGGCGCCGCCTGCTGCCGCAATCGAAAGAAAGGATACCAAAATCGCAACTTTTTTCATCATCATCGCCTTTTCCGACAGAGAGACTGTTGATATCATACACATCCCTCGCTGTCTTGTCAATACGATAAAGGCCGGACCCCCGTGCGGGTCCGGCCTTCGTTTTCGTTTTCCGTATTCGTTTCAGGCTCAGTCCATCAGCCTCCGCATGTAGGTCGGGATCTCCAGGTCGTCCTCCTTGTAGGCGTTGACCTGCCCCTTGGTGACGATGGTCTGGAAGTTGCTCTTCTGCTCCTTGCGCTGGAACGCCGGCTTGGCCAGGTTCTCCTTGCGGAACACCTGGGGGAAGTCGATGCGGTTGCCGTCCGGCACGTCCTCGCGCAGCCCGGTCGGGGCCGCGCCCAGCCCGGTGGCGATCACGGTGACGGTCAGCGCGCCCTCGGCCTGCTCGTCCACCACCGTGCCGAAGATCAGGTGGGCCTCGTCGCCGGCCGCGTTGCGGATCACCTTGGCCGCCTCGTCGATCTCGAACATGGTCATGTCGTTGCCGCCGCTGATGTTCAGCAGGATGGCCTTGGCGCCCTTGATCGAGACGCCCTCCAGCAGCGTGTTGGCGATGGCCTCCTCGGCCGCCTGCACCGCGCGGTTCTCGCCGGTGGCCACGCCCACGCCCATCAGGGCGTCGCCCCGCTCGGACATCACGGCCTTGACGTCGGCGAAGTCGACGTTGACCACGCCCGGGGTGGTGATCAGGTCGGAGATGCCGCGCACCGCCTTCAGCAGGATGCCGTCGATGATGCGGAAGGCGTCGTTCATCGGCACCTGCTTGCTGATGATGGTGAAGATCCGCTGGTTGGGGATCACGATCAGGGTGTCCACCCGCTGCTTGAGCTCGTCCACGCCCTCCTCGGCGAAGGCCATCCGCTTGCGGCCCTCCCACTCGAACGGCTTGGTGACCACGCCCACGGTCAGGATGCCCATGTCGCGGGCCAGCTCGGCCAGCATCGGGGCCGCGCCGGTGCCGGTGCCGCCGCCCATCCCCGAGGTGATGAACAGCATCTTGGCGCCGCCGATGGCCGCGGCCACCTTCTCCTTGTCCTCCTCGAACGAGCGCCGCCCGATCTCGGGGTTGCCGCCCGAGCCCAGCCCCTCGGTGATCTTGGTGCCGATCTGCAGCTTCTCGTGCGCCAGCGACTGCTGCAGCACCTGCATGTCGGTGTTGATGGCGATGAAGCCGACGTCCTTCAGGCCGGCCTCGACCATCCGGTTGACCGCGTTGCCGCCGGCGCCGCCCACGCCGGCCACCTTGATGATGCAGTCCGGGGCGTCCACGTCCTCATCGAATTCCAGCATGGTCGGTTCCCCCTCAATTTGGGTGATCGTTATTGGCTTGGTCTGTTGTTTCGCTTCCGGTTTCCGTTCGGGTGCGCTCAGCTCTGCCGGCTCGGTGATGGCCTCGATCAGCTGCTGCTCCAGCAGTTTCAGTTGCTCAGCCATGGGCTGTCCTCCGTTGGTTGTATCGTGAACCATTGTGTGTGATCCGTGTTCCGGGGGCCGTATATGTGATCGGGACCGTCCCCGTTCCCTTCATCCGCCGCTACCCGCCGAAGATCTCGCCGAACCAGCTCTTCATCTTGGCCGTGATCGACTCGAACAGGTGCGCCTCGTCCATGCCGGACTCCTCCTTGCGGTACCGCTTGTCGAAGCCGTACATCACCAGGCCGACGGCGGTGGCGTACATCGGGTCGCGCACCATGTCGGTGACCCCGCCGAAGCCCTTGGGCTCGCCCACCCGCACCGGGTGGTTGAACACCTGCTCGGCCAGCTGCACCAGGCCGGGCATCTTGGCCGCGCCGCCGGTCAGCACCACGCCCGCGCCCAGCATCTCGGCCTCGTCGGTGCGCTTGATCTCGCGCAGCGCCAGCCCCAGGATCTCCTCCATCCGCGGCTCGATGATCTGGGCCAGCACCTGGCGCGACACCTCGCGCTCGCCCCGCCCGCCCACGCCGGTGACCGTGATGATCTCGTCCTGCGGCACCTGCGACAGCGCGGCGCTGCCGTACTTCTTCTTGATCTCCTCGGCGATCTCGGTGGGGGTGTGCAGGCCGATGGCGATGTCGTTGGTCAGGTTGTAGCCGCCCAGCCCGATCACCGCGGTGTGGCGGATGGCGCCGTCGTAGAACAGCGCGATGTCGGTGGTGCCGCCGCCGATGTCCAGCAGCGCCACGCCGATGGCCTTCTCGTCCGGCGTCAGCACCGCGTAGCTCGAGGCCAGCGGCTGCAGCACCAGGTCCTGCACCTTGAGGCCGGAGCGCTTGATGCTCTTGTAGATGTTCTCGGCCGAGTTGACCGCCCCGGTGACGATGTGGACCTCGGCCTCCAGCCGCACGCCCGACATCCCGATCGGGTCCTTGATGCCCTCCTGGTCGTCGACGATGTAGCCCTGCGGGATGACGTGCAGGATCTCGCGGTCCATCGGGATGGCCACCGCCCGGGCGGCGTCGATCACCCGGTCGACGTCGGACTGGGAGATCTCGTTGCCGCCGCGCGACACCGCGATCACGCCGCGCGAGTTGATCGAGCGGATGTGATCGCCGGCGATGCCGGCGTAGACCGCGTCGATCTTGACGCCGGCCATCAGCTCGGCCTCGGACACCGCCTTGTCGATGGCCCGCGCGGTCTTCTCGAGGTTGACCACCACGCCGCGGCGCAGCCCCTCGTTGGAGGGGCAGGTGCCGACGCCCACGATCCGCAGCTCGTCGCGGTCAAGCTCCGCGATCACGCATGCGATCTTGGTGGTGCCGAGGTCCAGACCCACGATGGTGTTCGCCATATCGATGATCTCCTGCTGTGATTGCGTCCCGTGCTAGTTTCGGAAAGAATGCGGCGCCGCCGGGTCCGCGGCCGCGGCCTTGAGCACCACGATGCCCTGGTCGCGGTAGCGCACGTCGATCTCGTCCGCCGCCGTCCCGCTGCGGTCGAGGTCGGCCCTGATCCCCTCCAGCTTGCGCCAGGCCGCCGTGAAGTTCCCCGATCCCAGGTGGGCGGTGAACGCCGGCGCGAGCAGCCGGACGTCCCGGCCGTCGCCGGGGTCGAACAGCCAGTCGGGCTGCGGCCGGGGGCAGAGCGTGATCGCGGTCAGCGCCCGCATCCGGCCCTCGCCGCTGGTGCCGGCGATCCGCAGGCCGGGCAGGTCGGTGCGCGCGCTGTCGCGGAACACCACGCCCTCGGCGTCGATCACCAGCGCCGGGTCGGACTCGACCCTGGCCACCGCCCGGCGCTCCCGCACCGTCAGGGCCAGCGTCCACCACGGCCACAGCGCGTAGTCGACCCGCCCGATCGCCGGGTTGCGCCGCTGCAGCGCCGCGCTCAGCCGCCGGCGGTCGATCCGCCACACCGGCCGGCGCAGCCAGCAGCGCGCCACCGCCAGCACCTCGTTGCCGGGCACCAGGCGGTTGCCCGACACCGTCACCCGGGTGAGGTCGAACCAGCCCTCGCCGGCGGCCCAGGACCACGCGGTCCGGCCCGCGGCCGCCACGCCGATCAAAAGAACGATCCCGAATACCAGCTTGACATATCCCCGTTTCCTGGTGCGCGACCGCACCCGCCGCGCTTGATGCCGGTCGAAATATTCCCTGATCATCGCTCGCCGACCAGCCTGACCTCGGGCGCCAGCGTCACGCCGCAATGCTTCCTGACCGCGGCCTGCACCGCCCTGGCCAGCGCCAGCACGTCGCGGGCCGTGGCCCCGCCCCGGTTGACGATGAAGTTGGCGTGCTTGACCGAGACCTGGGCGCTGCCGATCCGCTTGCCGCGCATCCCGGCCAGCCCGATCAGCCGCCGCGCGGAATCGTTGGGCGGGTTCTTGAAGATGCACCCGGCCGAGGGCAGGCTCAGGGGCTGGTTCTGCGACCGCTTGGCCAGCCAGTGGTCCATCACCCTCTTGATGGCTTGTTTGCGCCCCGGCCGCAGCCGCAGTTCGCAGCCCGTGATCACGAAC
>DATJQG010000400.1:0-3139 GCA_035506015.1 Candidatus Edwardsiibacteriota bacterium | reverse complement strand
TTGATTCAACGCAGGAACTGCGCCCAGTTTGCGGGCCAGGTCGCCGCCGTCCGGGTTCTCGATCTTGATCACCTCGGCGCCCAGCAGCGCCAGGTGCATGGTGGAGAAGGGGCCGGACAGGACGTTGGTCATGTCCAGCACGCGCACGCCTTGCAGCATTTTCTTGGCCTTCGGTTTGATTAACGGTCCTGATTTGAGGATGGAACCCGGCAGCTCCCGGCCCAGGAAGGTTTGCACCTGCTGCGCGACGGCCAGCAGCGCGAAGAAGTCGATGTCCGTCCGCCGCCCCTCGCGCTGCAGCACGTGGACGAAGTCCTCGGTGGCGATGTTGCCGGCCGCCACCTTGGTGAACGGGCAGCCGCCCAGGCCGCCGAACGCGGTCTCGATGTACTTGACGCCGGCCTGCATCGCCGCGAAGATGTTGGCCATGCCCAGCCCGTAGGTGTTGTGGAAGTGGCAGGCCAGCTCGACGCCCGGGTCCAGCTTCCTGATCGCGCCGAACAGCCGGATCACCTGCTGCGGGTCGGCGTGGCCGGCGGTGTCGGCCAGGCTGATGGTGCGGACGCCGGCGTCCAGGTATTTCCTGACCATGGCCAGCACCTTGTCCTCGGGGATCGGCCCGTCGAAGCCGCAGCCGAAGGCCGACTGCACCGAGGCCTGGACCTTCTTGCCCGCGTCCTGCGCCTTCCTGGCCATCGACAGGATCTGGCCCATGGCCTTGTCCGGGCTCATGCCGGTGTTCTTCTGGCTGTGGGTCTCGCTGGCCGACACGCCCATGCAGAACATCTCGACGCCGCAGGCCATGCCGCGCTCGAAGCCCTTTTCGTTGAGCACCAGGCCCGACAGCACGGTCTTGGGGTTGGCCTTGCCGTACCTGGCGTAGTGCGCGAACAGGTCGTCGGTGTCGGCCATCTGCGGCACCTTCTCCTTGTGGACGAAGGAGCCGATCTGGACGATGTCCACGCCGCTGGCCATCAGGGCGTCGATCCATTTGATCTTCTGCTCGGTGGGGACGGTCTTCTTTTCGATCTGGAAGCCGTCGCGCAGCCCCACGTCGTGGATGATGATGTCTGGCATGTATGGATTCTTGTATTTAGTTATTTGCGGTTGGGAACATGTCCCATGGTGTCATTCCTGCGGAAGCAGGAATCCACTCCTTTTCTGGATTCCCGCCTGCGCGGGAATGACAAACCAGGTGCATCCGGTCGGATTACAATTTTTTCGCGATGGCCTGGGCCATCTCCAGGGTCTTGGTGTCGCCGCCCATGTCGTAGGTCCGGGCCTTGCCCTCGGCGATCACCGCGGCCACGGCGGCCTCGATCTTGTCCGCCTTCTCGACCTCGCCCAGCCAGGTCAGCATCATCTTGGCGGCCAGGATCGTCGCGATGGGGTTGGCCTTGTACATGCCGGCGTACTTGGGCGCCGAGCCGTGGGTGGGCTCGAACACCGCCAGCTTGTCGCCGATGTTGCCGGAGCAGCCGAAGCCCAGCCCGCCCACCATCTGGGCGCAGAGGTCGGAGATGATGTCCCCGAACAGATTGGTCGCCGCCAGCACCGAGTAGTTCATCGGGTTCTTCAGCAGCCACATGCAGATGGCGTCGACGTTGGCGTCGTCGCACTGGATGCCGGGGTAGTCCTTGGCGACTTCCTTGCCGATCTCCAGGAACAGGCCCTCGGTGGCCCGCACCACGTTGGCCTTGTGGACCAGGGTCACCTTCTTCTTGCCGTACTTCTTGGCGTACTCGAAGGCCGCCCGCACGATCCGCTCCGAGCCCTTCTTGGTATTGATCTTGCAAGTGATGGCGTACTGGTCCAGCGGCACGTCCTTGAAGGCGGCGAAGGGCTTGGACACCTTGGCCAGCGTGTCCTTGAGCTCCTGCGGCACGGGATTGAACTCCACGCCGGAATACAGGCCCTCGGTGTTCTCGCGGAACACGGTCAGGTCGATCTCGGTCTTGTAGTTGAGCGGGTTGCCGGGATAGGCCTTGCAGGGGCGGAGGCAGGTGTAGAGGTCGAACAGCTGGCGCATCCGCACGATCGGCGAGCGGTAGACCATGCCCTTGCCCTGCAGCGCGGGGACCAGTTCCTTCTCGGCGGCCTTGACCGGCTTGGAGGTGATGGCGCCGAACATCGCGGCGTCGACCCGCTTCAATAGGTCGATGGTGCGCTGGGGGAAGGCGTCGCCCTCCTTGCACCAGAACTCCCAGCCGATGTCGCCGTGGGTGTACTCGGCGTCGAACTTGACCGCGTCCAGCACGATCTTGGCGGCCTCCATCACTTCGATGCCGATGCCGTCGCCCGGCAGCCAGGCGATTGTGTACTTGGCCATGATGCTCCTCGTCGTTTATTTTATGGATGTCGTTGTGCCGTCGCCAGGACAGCAATTGTACGTAAAAAAGGGCCGCGCGTCAAGCCAAATCAGCCGCGCCGCCGTGGCCCGCGCCGCTCCACCCGCCGCGCCAGCCGCTGGTCCTCGCCGACCGTGCTGTCCTGGTTGGCCCAGCGGCCGATGCAGCGCAGCAGCGACGGCACGTACTCGTTGGCGGCCGTGGTCGCCAGCCGGTAGTTGGTCCACAGCGCCCGCCGCTCGTCGACCACCAGGCCGGCCTCCTTCAGCTGGCGGAGGTGGCGCGAGACGCAGGGCTGGGAGATGCCCAGGATGGCGGTGAGGTCGGTGACGCTCATCGGCCGCTCCTGCAGCATCTTGAGGATGCGGATGCGGTTGCTGTCGCCCAGGGCCTTGAAGACCTTGACCAGGTTCTGCATGGGGCGCCTTGTCAGATGTCCATATAGCTATATTGCTATATGAAGTATAGCCGATTGGGGCCGCCTTTGTCAAGCCCGTTCACGGCCGCGGCCTCGCCGCGCTTGCATGGGCCGCCGCGTTTGTGGTACAATCAACGCATCCGCCGCACCCAACCGAGGCCCAACCATGAACAGCGACCGACCGCATCCCGTGATCGGGCTGACCGCCCTGCGCAGCCCCGACCAGACCACTTTCCATCACGTGCTGACCGGCAACTACCTGCGGGCCGTGACCGCGGCCGGCGGGTTCCCGATCGTGCTGCCGGCCATCCCGGAGCGCGCCGACGAGGCGCTGGACCTGGTGGCGGGCCTGCTGCTGATCGGCGGCGGCGAC
>DATJQG010000399.1:0-2893 GCA_035506015.1 Candidatus Edwardsiibacteriota bacterium | reverse complement strand
GGTGCCCTTCTTGATGGCCCGCTCGATGTTGTCGGCCGGCATGTTGGCGGCCTTGGCCGCGGCGATCGCCGTGCGCAGGCGCGGGTTGCCGTTGGGGTCGCCGCCGCCGTTGCGGGCCGCGATGCTGATCTCCTTGATGATCCGCGTGAAGACCCGGCCGCGCGCCGAGTCGATCCCGGCCTTCTTGCGCTTGATGGTGGCCCATTTGGAATGTCCGGACATTATATCCTCCGGTTTTGATTACGGTGTAAAGCCTTGATAATACGCAATTTTACCGCAAAATGAAGCCCCTTGTCAAGGCATATCGGTCATCCGGCCGGCCGGGATAACGGGGAACGGCCCTTCTCCGCATTGCCAGCCCTGGAGGTGGCCGGGCGCGGGAAAGGCCGTTGTACTCTTACAGATAATTAGACGTCTCACTATCCCGATTGGTTTAATCGAACAGCAGAAAACTCCGATCGCCGGTTCAGCAGCGCCAAAGAAGGATTTCAGCGGGCCATTTGCGCACCGATCGACCCGGTGAACTTCCCCTCGGCCATGACCGCCTTGCCGTCGATCATGACCGTCTGCGGCCGGATGATGAAATCGACGTGCGACGGCGTCTTGTTCCTGCCCCCGGCCGCCGTGTTCCACCCCACCGCCACATGGACCGTGCCGATGCATTTCTCGTCCGTGCCGGCATAGCCGGTCAGCGCCGTGACCCCGGGGTTGAGCCCGATCCCGAACTCGCCCAGCATGTCGCAGTCGCCGGGCGCGGAGCGGATGAACTCCAGCACCGTGGGATCGCTGGTGCCGGTCAGTTTGCCCTTGCTGAACGTCAACGTGACGTTGGCGTAGTTGCTCCCATCGAGAAAGATTTCGGGAACGAACAGCGTCCCCTCGCCGCTTTCCTCAAGCGGGGAAATATAGACTTCTCCGCAGGGCACGTCGCCGGCACCGTCGTCCTTGTACCAGTCGCGGCCCTTCAGGCTGCAGGTGAACCGGTTGTTGCCCGCCGTGGCGATGACCACCTGGTCAGCGCCCCGGAACTCGTCCACGAGGGTTGTGCAGTTTCTCTTGACCGCTGCATAATCGATATCGAGCGCCTTGATCACCGCCGCGCGGTAGGTCTCGAAGCCGACGCCCGTCTCGGCTGCGTTCTCGCGGGTGGGCACCTTGACCTGGATGAAAGCCTTCTTCCCGGTCAATATCGGGAACAGCTTCTGCATGTACTTGCCGAAGAACCTCACCCGGTCCCTGGGGAAATCCGGGGCGGGCGCCGGCGAATACGTCAGGATGTCCACCACCACGTCCGCCGGCTTGAAGATCTCGAAAAATTTGTCGGGGAATTCCAGGTTCTCGGCCGGGACGTCCGAGAAATACCGCTTGAGGAACGCCCGCGAATACTGCCATTTGACCGGGATGCCGCCGGTTTTGGCCACCTCGATGGCAAAGGTATCCAGCAGCGGCAAATCGGCATTTTCGCCCCACAGCTGCAGCAGCACGATGTCGCCCTTGGCGATGTCGAAGCCGGACACGATCTTGGGTATCAACGATTCGAATGGCATGATCTTCTCATTGGTTCTGGGTTCATGCTTCTGATTTGGTGTCGCGCTTGCTATTTCGACCATGACAAGCATCGTGAAGATGAAGACGAATAGGCGTTTCATACACTCCCTCTGGAGTTGCCAGCGCATCAGAACAACTTCAGATTCCCGTCGTTCTCGGCCTTGCGGTCGTCGTCGATGTTCGCGAGGTAGATGTAGCGGTCGATCAGGTTGACGTAGTCGCTCCAGCGCTTGTTCTGCAGGCCCTCGCGCTTGATGATCCGCGTGAAGGCCGCGGCGTGGGCGTCCATGTAGTCGCAGTGGTGGACGATCAGCGCCTCCAGCGTGGCGGGCACGACGGGCGAGCCGCGCTCCTTCTCGCCGTGGTGCGACAGCACGATGTGCCGCAGCCTTTTTTGCAGCTCGTCCGGGAAATCCCTGATCTTGTTGACCTTCTCCATCAGCATCTGGTCGCCCAACACGAGATGGCCCACCAGCCGGCCCTCGTCGGAATAATCGATGAACGTCGACAGCTTGAACTCGCGGATCTTGCCGATGTCGTGCAGCAGGCAGCCGGTGATCAGCAGGTCGGCGTCCAGCAGGTCGTAGTTCTTCTGGGCGGCGCGGGCCAGCCGGCAGACGCCCAGCGTGTGCTCGGCCAGCCCGCCGGTCCAGGCGTGGTGCCACAGCTTGGCCGCGGGGGCGTCCAGGAAGGCGCGCATGAACTCGGTGTCGTCGTAGAACGACTTCAGCAGCTTCACCAGCTGCGGCGCCGCCACCGACGCCATCTCCACCCGGACGCCGGCCTCGAGGTCGGGCCGGGGCACGGCCGATGCCGCCAGGAAATGCGCGGTCACGTAGTCGCCCGGCGCCAGCTTGGCCATCAGCTCGACCTTGACCTGCGGGTTGTCGCGGTACTTGCCGACCGTGCCCTTGATCTTGACCACGTCGCCGGGCGCGACCTCGCGGGACGCGGCCTCGACGTTGTCCCACATCACGCCGTCGATCCGGCCGGTGGCGTCGCCCAGCTCCAGCGACAGGTACTGCTTGCCGGCAGCCCCGGACTTGCCGTCGGCGGCCACGGTCTTGAGCTCGATCTTGCGGACGGCGTAGGTGTCGATCACCTCGCGCCCCATGAAAGCGTCGGTCTTGAGGTCCCTGATCGTCGCGCGTTCCATGATACCCCCGTTCGAGTAGTTATCGGTCGTTGCGAGAAGGCCATCCCGCCTGCGCTCGCGAAGCGATCGGCGATGGTCACCTACTATTGTAGCCGCAACGGCCGACAAAAGTCAATGAAAAAGCCGCCCGCCAAAGGCGGGCGGCAGCACGCTGTCAGCGCTGGCCCGGCGGGAACCGCAGCTCCACCG
>DATJQG010000398.1:0-2221 GCA_035506015.1 Candidatus Edwardsiibacteriota bacterium | reverse complement strand
CGCTTCGTACCAAGTCGTGATGGCCGTCGTGGCAATCGTGTTCGTGGCGGATATCCCCCTGGGCAGCCTGAACATCATCAGGCATGCCGGTTCTTTGGCCGCGATCCTGGCGCTGCGCTGGCTGACCGTCAGGCATCGCCACCGGGTGCTGGACATCGCGTCGGACTGGTACCCGGTCCTGACCCTGCCGTTCACCTACAGCAGCACCGGCGCCTACATCCACGCCATTTTCCCCGACACCATCGACGGCATGCTCTACGGGATGGACGCCTGGTTGCTGGGCACCGAGCCGGCGCGGTTCCTGCAGTCGCTGCAGACCCCGCTGCTGTCCGACCTGCTGCAGCTGTCCTATTGCTCGTTCTTCGCCATCATCTTCTGCAGCGCGCTGCTGCTGTACCTCAAGGGCAAGCGCTACGCCTTCAGCAACCTGCGGATGGCGATCGTCTCGATCCTCTACGGCACCTACGTCTTCTTCATGCTGCTGCCGGCGCACGGGCCGCGGTTCGAGTACCACCAGTACTTCGCGCTGCGGGGCGGCTGGATCACCGGCATGGTCAACTCGTTCATCGGCGGCGCGGCTTACTGCGGCGGGGCGTTCCCCTCGGGCCACGCCGGGGCCAGCCTGGCGATCTGCGCCGTGCTGTGGCGCTACGAGCGGCGCTGGTTCGGGGCCTTCCTGGCGGCGACGCTGCTGTTGCTGCTCTCCACGGTGTACGGCGGGTACCACTACATCATCGACCTGGTGGCCGGCGCGCTGTTCGGGGCGGCGGTGACCTACGCCACGCTGCGCTGGAACCGCAACTGGCACGGCGCCAACGGCGGCGGCGCCGAGCGGATGACAACCGCATGAGCGCATTCATCGTCAAACGGCTGGTCGGCGACCTGCTGGCGCCGCTGCCGCTGGCGTTCCTGGCCGCGCTGGCCGGCCTGGCGCTGGTCCGTTTGGGGCGCGCCAAGGCGCTGGGCCGGGCGCTGCTGGGCCTGGGGCTGCTGCTGCTGCTGGCGCTGTCGTACGGGCTGGGCACCGACCGGGCGCTGCGGTCCCTGGAATACCGTTACCCGCCGCTGCCCGACGCCTCCGGACACCGCGGTGTCAGATGGGTGGTGGTGCTGGGCGGCGGGCTGGTCTCGGACCCGCGCCTGCCGCTGACCGGCCAGCTGAGCGAGGGATCGCAGATCAGGGTGATCGAGGGCATCCGGGTCTACCGCCAGCTGAAGGGGGCAAAGCTCCTGCTGTCCGGCGGCCCGGTGTTCAACACCGTGCCCGAGGCCCGGGCCATGGCCGGCCTGGCGGAGTCCCTGGGCGTGCCAAGCCAGGACATCGCGCTGGACACGGTCTCGATGGACACCGAGGCCCAGGCCCGCTTCGCCAAAGCCGCGCTGCACGGCGACTCGCTGGTGCTGGTGACCTCGGCCTACCACATGCCGCGCTCGATGGCGCTGTTCGCCGGCGCGGGGCTGGCCTGCATTCCGGCCCCGACCAACTACCTGGACAAGCGCCACCAGGGGTTCGATCCCGACCGGTTGTTCCCCAACTCGGGCGGCATCCGGCGCGCCGAGGCCGTGGTCCACGAGTACCTGGGCCTGGCCTGGTCGAGGCTGCGCAAGCGCACCTGACCCAGCCCGCCACGATCGCACCAATTTTCCCGAGGAACGAATGACCTTGCTGCTGCAACTGGCGGATGTTATCATTCACGTCGACAGGCACCTGGCCGCGCTGATCGCGCACTACGGGCTGTGGACGCACCTGCTGCTGGGGTTGGTCATCTTCTGCGAGACCGGGCTGGTGGTGACGCCGTTCCTGCCCGGCGACTCGCTGCTGTTCGCGGCCGGGGCCTTCGCAGCGGCCGGCGCACTGAAGCTGCCCTGGCTGCTGGCGCTGCTGCCGGCGGCCACCATCCTGGGCGACAACACCAACTACTGGGTGGGCCGCTACCTGGGGCCGAAGGTGTTCCACTACGAGGGCAACCGCTTCTTCAACCGGGAGCACCTGGAACGCACCCATGCCTTTTACCAGAAGCACGGCGGCAAGACCATCGTCATCGCCCGCTTCATCCCGATCGTCCGCACCTTCGCGCCGTTCGTGGCGGGCATCGGCCGGATGAGCTACCGCTGGTTCCTGGGCTACAGCCTGGCCGGCTGCCTGCTGTGGGTGGGCGGGTTCACGCTGGCCGGCTACTGGTTCGGCAACATCCCGTTGGTCAAGCGCAACTTCACGCTG
>DATJQG010000397.1:0-3646 GCA_035506015.1 Candidatus Edwardsiibacteriota bacterium | reverse complement strand
CCTCCATCATGTCGCCGCTGCCCGATGACCCGCCGGCCTGCGCGGCGGACTGCATCAGCGCCATGGCCGCCTGGTTGAGCGCGGCCTGGGCCGCCTGCCCCTGTTCGCCGGCCTGCTGGCCTTGGCCCTCGGCCGCGGCCTGGCCCGCCGATTTCATGCGGTCCATCGCCTCGGACATGGCCCGTCCGGCCTGGGGCGACAGCGGCAGCGACCGTTGCTGCATCCGCTCCAGGTCCTGCTGCAGCCGGGCCGCGGCCCGCTCCAGCGACTGCTGGCGGTCGGCCAGGTCGTTGCGGTCGTCGCTGGTCCGCGCCAGCCGTCGGTTGAGGTCCTCCTGCTGCTGCGACAGGCCGATCGCCGCGGCGGCTTTCTGCCGCAGCGCCTGGGCCGCGGCCTTGTTGCGCTGGCCGCGTTGGCCGCTGGCGGCGCGCTGCATGTCTCCCGCGACCTGGGCGAGGTCATCGATCGCCTGCTGCTGGGACTGCTGCGCCTGGTCACGCTGCTGCGACTTGATCTGCTGTCCGGCCCGCCGCATCGTCGACGCTGTTTGTTGACGTTGCAGTCGCTGTGACGCTTCGCTCAATGTCCGTGCCACCTCGGGTTCGGACGTCTCCAGTTCGGCCGCCTGTTGCTGCAGCTTGTTGCCCATGAAATCGGTGTCTTTGGCCAGCTGCTCCTGGCGCCGCGCCAGTTGCTGCCGTTCCGCCTCGCTGCCGGCCTGGGCTGACTGGGTTTTGAGCTCCTGCTGCTCGCGCAGCAGCTGGCCGGCCTGTTGCTGGAGCAGGTCCAGCTGCTGCGTCTGCTGCAGCTCCTTCAGGCTGGCGATCGCGGCGTCCAGCCGCCGCTTGAGCTCGTCCTGCGACAGCGTCAGCTTCTCCAGGGCCCGTTCGACCTCGGCGCGGTCGGCCTGCTGGATCGCTTGCCGCATCCGCTCCATGGCGCGCCGCATCTCGTCGGTGGCGGTCTGGTCGAACAGCTGGCGCAGCTCGGCCATCTTGGCGGCGATCTCGGGGTCGACCGAGAGCCGCGCCTGATCTGCGCGCGTCGCGTCGAGCGCCTGGTCGGCCGAGCGCTGCATCTCCTGCAGCAGCCGCTGTTCCTGCTGGACGGCCTGCTCCAGGGCCGCCTGCTGCTGCCAGTCCAGCTGGCGGTTCTCCTTGACCGCCTGGGCCAGGCGCTCCAGTTCCTGCTGCAGGGCGCGGTTCTGGGGTTGGGCCTGCTGCAGCGTCTCCAGCGATGCCGAGTCGGCCAGCTGCTGCTGCTTGAACACGTCCTCGATCGACGGCAGGCGGATCGTCCGTTTGGCGCTGCGGGCGGTCTGGGGGCCCGCCACCGCATCGTTGTCGGCCGCCTCCAGCCAGTAGGCCAGCGAGTCCCCCGGCAGCAGCCCTAGCCCGCCCAGGTCCCAGCGATAGCCGAACGTCGTGTCGACGACATTCCCGGACAGCCGGGTGATCGGCAGCGTGCGCGTGCCGCCGCGGTCCTCGCACGCCAGCCGCAGTGCCGACAGCCCGAAATCGTCCGCGGCATGGCCCTGCACCGCGACCGACATGTCGCTCTCCGGCGCGGCGTCGTCCTCCGGGGCCAGCAGCTCGACCGAGGGCGCCTGGTCAGGCGTCACGGCGACCGCAAACCGGGTGGCGTTGAGCAGCGTGTCCCCGGTGCTCGATCGCGCCCACAGCCGGTAGCCTCCCGACCGCCCCAGCGCGAAGGAGATCGCGATCAGGCTGTCGTTGCTGACCGTTCCCTCGGTCATCCCGGCGCTGTCGATCGCGATCCCGGCCCGAACCAGCGGCTGGGTGGCCGTGGCAGTGATCGTCACCCGCGAACCCGCCAGCCCGCTGATATCGCCCTGGTTCTCGCTGGTGGCCGGCGGCAGGTGCGTGTAGGCCGGCGGCCAGACCCGCACGGCGATCCCCGCCAGCGCCAGCGGCTGGTAGACCGAGACCGGGAACAGCGGGCTCTGCATCCGGCCCGCTGTCACGCGGTATGCGGTGGGCTGCGTGATCCCGGCCAGCTCGGCCTTGCCGTCCTCGCTGCGGGCGGTGCCCGTTGCGCCGTCGGCCCGCCGCCAGCGCACCGTGAATTCCTTGAGGGCGGCGCTGACCACGACACCCTGGCCGCAGGCCACCCGGGCCGCGCCCGGGCTAATGGCGGCGCCGCGCCAGTCGCCGCAGGCGGCCGCGGGCCGCGCCGCGCGCTGCAGCGTCAGGGAGAACTGCGCCGGCGCGGCGATGATCACGACGGCCAGCGCCGCCAGCAGTGCCGCGGCTGCGCACGCCAGCCGCGTCTCGGCCGGGACGAGCCGGCCCGGCGGCAGCGCGAGCAGCCGTCCGACCGCCTGCCGGCTCAGGGCGGCGATCACCTCCGGTGAATATTGTTCCCGCGAACCCGCGCCGCGGCCGTCCGGCCATTCCCAGGCCGTGGAGATCTCCTGCCGCAGCTCCGGGTGGTTGGCCTCGACGGTCCGCGCTGCCTGTTCCAGGCCGAACCGCGCCAGCAGCGGCGCCAACGGATAGGCGATCGCGGCGACGATCAACGCGGCGCTGACGGGGGCCAACCCGATCCTCACCAGGATGGGCAGCGGGACCGCCACATCAACAACGTGCAGCGACAGGGCCCAAGCGCCAACCACTGCCAGCGAGCGCAGCGCACGCCGGGAGCATTCCTCGCGGCGCCACTGCGACCGGATCCCGCCCAGCAGCGCGGCCAGCTGGGACGATGTCGTTTCGGCGGTGCTCATCGTTCCGTCAAGGATGCGTCAGCGCGTACCACAGGATGTTGACCCCCATCTTGAAGGCCTGCTCGCGCTTTTCCGCCGGGTCGTTGTGGACGTCCATCCAGCCGTCCGAAATGTTGGTATTAAAGGTGTAGAACACGGCCAGCCGGTTCTGCCAGTAGATGCCGAAGGCCTGGGGGCCGCCCGGCTGGTGCTCGTGGATCTTGGGCATGCCCTTGCTGAAGTCGTAATAGCAGGTGAAGATCGGGTGGTCGGGCGGCAGCTCGGTCAGCGGGGCGTCCGGGAACACGCGCCGCATCTCCCGCCGGAACGAGGCGTCCATGCCGAAATCGTCGTCGGCGTAGAGGAACCCGCCCTGCTGCAGGAACAGCCGCAGCCGGGCCACCTCGCGCGCGGTGAACCGGATCTCGCCGTGGCCGGTCAGGAACAGGAACGGGTGGGAGAACAGCTCGTCGTCGCCCGCCGCCAGGCTGACCTTGACGGCGCTGACGGCCGTGCCCGTGCGGGCGGCGAACTCCGTCAGCAGATTGGTCTCCTCGTCGGGGTCGTTGTACCAGTCGCCGCCGCCGCCGTACTTGAGCCGCACGATGTCGATGCCGCCGGCCCGCGCCGTGACCGGCCAGGCCGCCAACAGCAGCCAGAGAGCTGTGATCACTACTGACGTAACACGCATGATGCTATTGTACTATGGGGGTTTGCCAAAAGCAAGCCGTTTCACGGCCGGGAAAATATCGCGCCGCCTCTTGACAAACCGCCCGGAACGTGTTATAATTAGATAATTGTCTAATTAACTAATGTTCTAATAACCACCATGACAAACGAAAACAACATATTCCAGGCGCTGGCCGACCCCACCCGCCGGGAAATCCTCCGGCTGCTCCGCAGGGGTGACGCCACGCCGGGCGA